>JAQYWN010000466.1 GCA_029379265.1 Rhizonema sp. NSF051 | reverse complement strand
ATCAAGAATTATCTGCACAAAAGATAAAGATAGGAATTATTGCTCCCGTGATACTTGATATAAATACTCAACAAGAGTTTCCTGGAGGAATTTTTCAACAATATAAATTTGTACCGGTTCCCGGATATGCTGAAATTAAAGATTTTTATAAATGCGATGGTGTGATTACATCTGGTTCTCTAGTTAATATAAGTGCAGCCCAATGTGTCGAACCTCCAAAGGCAGAATTCTTTCTAGATGCTGTGGACTATGCATACTGTATGAACTTTAAAAACAAGGGTTATGAAATTATTCTTGTTAAAGATACGGTAATTAAACATCGCATTGGAAACTATTCAAAAGTAAAAGATAGATTTGTTAAAGGAAGTCATGTAGTCACTTTCATTTGTTCACCATCTCGTTATTACTATTCATGTAGAAATCATACTTTTTTTGAAACTCGCGCTTCCGAAAAATCTAAGCTGCACTATTCAGTAAGATACAGAATAAAACACTCTCTAGAAATGATCAAGAGAATTATTCGTTATGAACCTGATTTAGTTTCACTGAAAGTATGGGCTTGTATCGTTGGCACTTTTGATGGGTTTCGAGGTAAGCTTGGAAAAACTTGGTAGTAACCACTCTCAGCAATGAACGCGAGTAGCCGCACTGGTATTACCAATCTTCAGCCCAATAGACAATTTCCGAAGCTGAACGATCTATCGCTACTCCAGAGGTATCGCCATGATTCCACTTGAAGTCACGGCTTCCTTTGTGATGTGCATCTAATACCAATATTTCATAACTGGGTGGAAAGGAATCTTGGTGAGAGTCACTAGTATAGAAGAAAGTTGTCGGTACACCGTTAGGTAGGTTGGCGTGGTCGTTGGTGTTACCACCTATATACTTGTATTGAGAAATCTCTCGATAATGCAAAAGTAATTTTTCTATGTTTTGTGGTGACTGTTTTAGCCTCAGTTGAAAATAACTGCCACTTTGAGAGAAAGCAGGAGAATAGACGACGCGTACATTTGAAGCATTGCCAGGAATATCAGTGGGAAAATGCTTAATTGGTGCTTGATTAGACCAAAGATGATTCCGAATTTCTTTATAGCGAGAAATATCGGTTATTGTCTGAGTTTCCGCTGTACTGCTGAAAGTTTTTCTCAGGAGAAAGCTACCTCCAACAATACCAACACTGCCAAGGAACAATAAAACTATAGTTGCAGTTTTAACAAAATACGTAGGTATCGAGTCTGTTGTTGTCAAACTTCGCTTCATTAAATTGAGTATATTTAACTAATTAGTCATATACCCAACTATCGTATCATTAAGGGAAATTGCGGATCTAACTTTAGACAGATTTATGAAAAATTCCGTAAAAACTCGGTGGCTTTTGTTTAAGTCATTTTTATAGCTTTTGAATTTCGCGGAAAGTAAGCGGGGTAGCTTTTCCTTGAGCGAAATTTGCAAAAGATGAAAACCGGACATGCAACTTCTACATAGCTGAACTTCCCAAGACAGGGGTATTAGAAACTCCCAGCAATCATCCCAGCAAGTAAGAGAAAGCCAATCCAAACATTTTCTCGGAACATTTCAGCATAAGCTGAGTTGGGCAAGTCTTGCTGTATCAAGCGAGTGTATTGCCAAACCCAAGTGATAGCCGCAAGGGCAAGGCAAACCCAAAAGGCAATGTGAAGGTGGATAACGACACCCAGACAACCAAGAAGTAATATAGTCCCAAGAAAGAAAATTCCAATAGTAATCGGCGCACGATCACCAAAAAACAGAGCGCTTGAATTCACACCAATACGGCGATCATCGTCGCGATCGCTCATCGCATAAACAGTATCAAATCCCAATGTCCAAAGTATAGTGGCACTCCACAGCAACCAAGTGGGTTGGGAGATATTTCCCGTTACGGCACTCCAGCTAATCAACACGCCAAAACCCCAAGCGATGGAAAGAACGAGTTGCGGTATGGGGAATACGCGCTTGGCACCTGGATAAAGTAGAATAACTGGAATCGCTGCTACACACAACCAGAATGAGAGTGGGTTAAGATAGAAAGCAAGAACCCCTGCACATCCCATTGAGAATATAGCGACAACGATACCTACTTTTATAGAAAGTCTGCGGGAAGCCAAGGGGCGATCGCGTGTTCTTTCCACCTGCGGATCGATATCTCTATCCCACAAATCGTTGATCACACATCCAGCAGCACTTGTGGCGAGAGTTCCCAAAACGATAACTCCAACTAGTAATAAAGGCGGTTGCCCTGAAGCTGCTAAAAACACTGCCCACAAGGCAGGAATCATTAAAATCAACCGTCCTTCGGGTTTATGCCACCTTAAAAGTCGGACGATCGCAAGCCATACGGGTATAACGTTGTGTTCTGGCTTACTCAGCATAGGAATTCCCAAAATAATGACTAAAGCTAGATGTTGTTATATATCTTCACATCTATATAATATCTTTATTTGCTATTTCTAATAGCAGAACCTCAATTAGCAACTTTGGATACCACGAGGATGTCGTCTTAGTGCGATCGTCTCCGGCAAGAGAGCGAGTGGCATTTGTTGCCGTCTTTGCCTCGTCCACTTGTTTAAGATCTTGGTAAAGCTACATATAAATCAGCCTTTGCCAGATTTTGCCATCCTTAACAAGAGTGAAAAACGTTGAACTACCGTCACCAACCCAAAGGGTATGGACACGGATTCTAGAGAACAAACCTCTAGGAGGAAACGGTTCAATACCTCACTTGGGAGAGTTGCGACTCGTTAATACCAAGTTCCAAGTTTAGCAGTGTAGAACACGGTCGGGTACTTCACTAACTCGACTCTCTGTAGTTCTAGGGGTATCTAGAAGTTGGGTAAAGCCAAGCCACCCATTGCTGAATGAGGTAAGTGACAGGCAATAATGCCACAAACTTTATCTTTCGAGGGTTATACCAATGCAGAAAGAAAACCCAAGAGCGCTATAGTCGCAGTACCAAGGGAGAAAAACGATGGTGAGTTTACTTTCAAATAGCTGGGAGAGTATTTCAACTCAAACAGTTGAGCAACACCGAATTATTGCCTCTATAGACTTGGGAACAAATTCTCTGCACATGGTTATTGTGCAGATTGAACCGACACTGCCAGCTTTTACCATCATTGGCAGAGAAAAGGAAACTGTGAGACTGGGGGATTGTGATCCAAAGACAGGAGAACTCAAACCAGAAGTCATAGAACGGGCGATCGCTGCTTTGCAACGCTTCTGTGAAGTTGCTAAAACTCTCAACGCGGAAACAATCGTGGCAGTAGCAACGAGTGCTGTGCGCGAAGCCCCCAATGGTAAAGATTTTTTGCAAAGGATAGAAGCTGAGTTGGGTTTAAGCGTTAATCTGATTTCCGGTCAAGAAGAAGCGCGGCGAATCTACTTAGGTGTGTTGTCGGGGCTGGAGTTTAACAACCAACCTCACATGATTGTCGATATTGGTGGCGGTTCTACAGAATTAATTTTGGGAGACAGTCACGAAGCAAAAGTGCTTACTAGTACCAAAGTTGGGGCAGTCCGCTTACAAAGCGAATTAATTAGCACTGATCCCATTAGCAATGCCGAATTTCAGTACCTACAAGCTTACACGCGAGGAATGCTGAAACGTTCTGTTGATGAGGTGCTGGTCAACCTACAGTCGGGTGAACTTCCTCGTCTGGTAGGGACTTCAGGGACGATTGAAACTTTAGCGATCATCCATGCCCGTGAAAAGTTGGGTAATGTCCCTTCCACACTCAGTGGCTATGAGTTCAGTCTGAAAGACTTGCAGGAGTTGGTCAGTCGCTTACGGAAACTGAGTAACTCAGAAAGAGCAGAAATTCCGGGAATGCCCGAGAAAAGGTCAGAAGTTATACTTGCTGGAGCAGTAATTTTACAGGAAGTTATGACCTTGTTGAGTGTTGAATCTTTAACCGTGTGCGAGCGTGCCCTGCGCGAAGGTGTCATTGTAGATTGGATGCTTGCACATGGTTTGATTGAAGACCGCCTGCGATACCAAGGTTCAGTGCGACAGCGGAGTGTGATCAAAATTGCTCAGAAATATCACGTCAACTTGGAATACAGCACTCGCGTGGCAGAATTTGCCGTCAGTATATTTAACCAAACTCAAGGTAAACTGCACGACTGGGGAACAGAGGAAAGCGAACTACTATGGGCTGCAGGAATTTTACATAACAGCGGTCATTACATCAGCCATTCTGCACACCACAAACATTCTTACTACTTAATTCGTAATGGAGAATTACTTGGTTATACAGAAACAGAGATAGAAATTATTGCCAATATAGCGCGTTATCATCGCAAATCTCCCCCAAAGAAAAAGCACGAGAATTACCGCAACTTGCAGAAAAAGAATCATCGTCAAATTGTTAACCAATTGAGTGCAATATTAAGATTGGCAGTTGCTCTCGACAGGCGGCAAATTGGAGCACTTAGACAAGTGCAGTGTGAATATAATCCAGAGTCACAGGAATTTCAAATCAAAATATTTCCAGATCATTCCGATGATGACTGCGCTTTAGAACTTTGGAGTTTGGATTACAAAAAAGGAGTGTTTGAGGCAGAATTTGGTGTGAAATTAACAGCAAGTTTAGACCCTACTGCTGTTATAGTAAATTGATAGTTAGATCGTTACTTAACATCTTTGATAAAGTTTGACTAAATAAAGTAGACGCACCCAGATAACATTTTATTTTTCAAATATGCAACAGTTCATTAACTAAATCCTATTAGTATCAGCTTAGAATTCCCCTTTTTTTAAAGGGGGAGAAGTCAAAGTTGTTTAAGCTTCTTTTGAATCTCAAAATCGTCACTGCTACAAATAGTCTCTAAATCGATAACACGTTGCCGCAACTCAGAGACATTATTCATCAACTCAAAAATTTCGCCATTCCGGTGACTTTTCGTGCGCCAAACGACTACCGTACCTCCACTAGATCCTAAAATCACAGCTAGTGGCAGAATCACACCACTTCCAGTTGACGTTACAAGTGGGATGCAAATAGCGAGCATTGCCGTGGCTAAGCCCCAGATAATAGCAGTAGTCGCAATTTTAGGACCATAACCTTCAGATTGACGTTTCATCTGTTTTTCCTATAGGAGTTTAGCGCTTCACTACTCCTAAATTATCGGTAATGGCTCTAGTTGAATGTACTCGCCCTTACCATTAACGACATGTTCCGCTCCATGCCTTCCGCTTTGAATAAGCTAACGCCTGTAAATAGCGTTGGGAGTTATACCAATTTCAAAAATGTTTGCAACATATGAATCAATCGTCAGGGCTGTTCGCCCTGACCAAGAGGCAGGGGAGAAGGGTGCATTCTAGCAGGGGGAAAAATTCTTTCCTTCCCCTGCGTGCAAAGGTTTCAAGCCCCTCCATTTATGGATGGAGAACAACAAAAATGTCTGCACGCTCCACGTAGTGCGCTTCTGTCCGGAGAGCTTCGCAAGAAATACTACGTCCTTATTACAAGCCCCTCCATTCATGGATGGGGTTCCCCCCCTGCTAGAAAGCCCCCTGCCCCCTGCCTCTTCTTGACAGTCTGATTTTCAACAAGTTTTAGTTGTTGAGAACATAAAATTTTTGGCAATATAACTAAGACAATAACCACCAGAGCGATCGCATGAATAGGGGCATTGGCTCTGGGCGATGTCCCTACTTGTAGAAGTCTTCGCAGTTCAGCCCTTGTTTTCTGTACATGCTTACTAATTACACCATCTGTACTGGCTAACAATGGTCATGCAAGGGTTTTGAGCTATTGTATCCCTTTTTCTTGCACTTAACAAGACGTATAAAGTTTACAATCCCCTCAGTGTTATCTTTTTCGACTTTTTCAGCAAGCCCTAACTAGTACACAGGACGCGGAAAGAAAGTTACTATACCCTGCACCGAAGCCCTGACGCTCCTTCTGGTGCTTTGAAGATTGCAGTAGCCTATGGAGGGTTTCCCTCCATAGGCTACTCATCGCTGCTTTGTCTATGGAATTGATTACTACTTGCAACTCAAGCTTTTTTAATTTTTAATTCCAAAGTAGCAGTACTAGCATCTGAGGTGATTACTACGAGAGTGCGTCCTCCTGATGAGTGCGAATGGTGCAGTCAGATGCAGGATAGGCATAGCAAGTGAGTACATTTCCAGCCGCAATCTGATCGTCATCTAAGAAATTTTGATCGGACTGGTCAACTTTACCCTCAACAAGCGTTCCATTGCATGTTGAACAAGATCCGGAACGACATGAATAAGGTAGATCTATTCCTTCTTCTTCTGCGGCATCAAGAATATACACATCGTCATCGACGTCAATGGTTTTGTCTAACCCTTCTTCGTCATTTATTAATCTAACTTTATAAGTTGCCATGCAGTAGTCCTCTGATTAAAAAAAACAGCAGTTGGATCGGAAGCATTTAGCCCGTAGTTTCAAGCACTTAGCTGGCTTAAGTTATCATCATTAGGCTTAGAGCAGATGTTTGACAGAATTTTTTTTCTGTGATATTACCTGATTTGCTAAAGTGCTGAATGATTACGTCTAAGTTTTAGACTAGCAGTCTATGTAGTTTAACTTAAACAACATTTACACAAAAACTCATTTAACTTAACGAAATTTATTAAACCGTAAAGATTTTTTC
>JAQYWN010000465.1 GCA_029379265.1 Rhizonema sp. NSF051 | reverse complement strand
TAATAGAACTGTTTACCATTTTGTAAGATGAATTGTCAAATAAGATACTATGAAAAATACGTATTTGTCAAATTCAATTAAGCTTTTAGAGAACTTACTAGGTAAATACATATCGCCATGTCCGTTCTTAAATCGAATAGAATTTATAGTATTAAAAAACATCAAGTAGATAACTTTTACCGTGTTTCTATAAGAGTGGAATAGCACCCAGTTCCAAGCGTTTTGTAGGTACATTCCGCCCAGAATCAAGGTTCTATCAGTTGAGAGTTGCGATCGCCAATGAAGTAAGGACTAGTTGGTAGTATCTTGTGGTGATTCCACTTACTTGATGTACTATAACTCCGTTATGACTTGCCCAACGCTTGATTGACCGCCATCATAAATAGTTCATCTAAAGGAATTCCCGCTGCGTTCGCCGTATAGGAAATCACCGCGTTCTTGTCAAAAGTACAATACAACCCAGCTTCTAAGAACCAAGGTTGTCCCTGTGGGTCGATCCGGAAGTCAAATAAACTATAATGGCGACAACCCAAAGCCACATGACACTTCTTCACCACTTCGTGAACCTTTTGGGTGATTGGGTCATTAATACCTACAACCCAACCGGGGACATAATTTTTAGAAGTTAAATTCACGTCGCCCTCAATGGGTATCTTGAATTTGTCAGTATAGCTGCGGATGGGTCTGTCGTGGGGGTCTATTTGATACTCTTCCATGGGTAAACCGATGAGTTCCCCATCTTTGACAATGACACCGCATCTGACTTCTCGACCGGCTTCAATGAATGTTTCTACGAGCACCTCATCTGAAAACTCAAATGCTTTCGTCAGGGCAGCGTCATAGTCAGCAGCTTCTTTGACTAAGGTTACCCCTAAAGAGTTGTCGGCATTTGCGGGTTTGATGACTACTGGAGGTGTAATTGTCGGAATGTCTCCTTTGCGGAGCAGTTCTCCAGAAGGAACTTTGACGCCTGCTGCTGCGACAATTGCTTTGGTTTTGCCTTTGTGAGCCGTGATTGCCATGAGATCCGGAGTATTACCTATGTAAGGGATCTCAAGCAGGTCAAATAGTGCGCGGTACTCAGTCATTCCAGGGATACAAAACATTTGTGGCAACATAAGATCAATGTTTTGTGCTGTTATAAACTGTATTGCCTCTAACAAAGAAAGCGGTTTAGCGGCAGCAATATCTTCAGGACTCAGAGACGAAGGAAATCGCCACTGGCGATCCGGCGTTATGTATGCAACCAGAAATTCATAGCGCGATGGATCTGCCGCAGCTATCAGGGTGCTTAGGGCGTAATTGCGTGACAATTCACAGTAAAAATCACTTGATGGAGACCCTGCTACATGAAGGATACGAATTATTGGCATGTTATATCTTATATAGGCAACCCTATATAAGATATAACAAGTTTGAAACACTCACGCTTTAGCTCATAGTGGATTTAAAGTTATGCGTGGGAACGATGACAAGATTTATGAGTATACCCGTTAAAATGCCCTTTTCCACAGGCAATAAAAACTTAGGTGATCACACGAGTCATAGGCGCATCTTGCCTATCAGTATTAGTTTTATTTTTTACTAATATTTCTCTGATTTATCAATAAAGGCGTGCAATATGGGATCTGTCTGATGATAGAGAAACCTAAAAGAAAACTTCAGTTATAGTCTTCATGTATACAAGAAAAATTAATCGTAAGTTTTTTAAGAGGGATAGACATGGCTCATGTAAATGGTGTAATGATGCAATATTTCCATTGGTATATCCCTCCAGATGGAAATCTTTGGAATGAGTTGAAAGAGAGAGCCAAAGATTTAGCTAATGCAGGTATAACATCTGTATGGTTACCACCGGCTTACAAAGGAACAGCTGGTGGTTACGATGTGGGCTACGGGGTCTACGATATGTACGATCTAGGTGAGTTTGACCAGAAAGGCTCGGTGCGGACAAAGTACGGCACAAAAGACGAGTATATCGCTGCTGTCGAGGCGGCAAAAGCTGCTGGCCTGCAAGTTTATGCTGACGTTGTCCTCAACCACAAGTTAGGTGCAGACGAAGCCGAAGAGGTGGAAGCAACGCCTTATAGTCCAGATGATCGCAACCAGGCGATCGGTGAGATGCAAAAGATTAAAGTCTGGACTCACTTTACCTTCCCAGGTCGCCAAGGCAAATACTCTGATATGGAATGGCACTGGTGGCACTTCGACGCAGTTGATTACAACGTATACAACGAAGGTGAAAACGCAATTTATCTATTCAAAGATAAACATTTTGACGACAACGTTGACCTGGAGAAAGGCGCTTTCGACTATCTCATGGGATGCGATCTGGATATGGAGAGTGAAGAAGTTCGCGACGAGTTGAATCTCTGGGGTGAGTGGTTTGTAGAAACCACTAAGATAGATGGCTTTCGTTTTGATGCCGTTAAACACGTGAGGGCTGGTTTTTTCCCTACATGGCTGAAACACTGTCGCCAAAAAGCAGGTCGCGATCTGTTTGCCGTGGGTGAGTATTGGTCTTATGAAGTCGAAGCGCTACACAATTTTCTTGACCTCACTGGTGGCGATGTGATGTTGTTCGATGCGCCATTGCACTATAACTTTAGCGTTGCCAGTACACAAGGCAATGACTACGATATGCGGCAGATCTTTGATAATACCTTAGTGAAAGACCAACCTTTATTAGCCGTCACCTTAGTTGATAATCATGATTCTCAACCCTTACAGGCGTTGGAATCTGTCGTGGAAGGTTGGTTTAAACCGTTGGCTTATGCGTTGATCCTGCTCCGACGTGATGGTTATCCCTGTATCTTCTATGCAGACTACTATGGTGCTAATTATAAGGATGCTGGCACAGATGGCAATGAACATGAGATTTGGCTTGATAGTCATCAATGGTTAATTGATAAATTTCTGTACGCTCGTCAAACCTATGCCTATGGCGACCAATATGATTACTTCGATCACCCCAATACAATTGGCTGGACACGCTTAGGAGATGAAGAACATCTTGGCGGTATGGCAGTTGTTATAAGTAATGGGGAAGAGGGGACTAAGTGGATGGAAGTTGGTCAAGCCAACAGCACTTACATTGACATCACTGAACATATCAGCGAACCAATTACAACGAATGATGATGGTTGGGCTGATTTTCGCTGTAGTGCTGGTTCCGTTTCTGTGTGGGTTCCACAGTCGTAGTCTCGTTTTATTAATGGCGATCGCCTACAGAGAGCGCGATTACCATGAGAAATACAATCAATCAATAGTGGGATCTTTCTTATTTTTGAGCCAACACTGCGCATTTATAATACGCGGTGTTAGCCGGAACTCAACGCCTGTGGACAAGAAGGAGCTGACTCCCTTGGGCGAAGCAGGAAGAAATCACCAAACGAGGTTTAACCAAGTTTGGGTAAGTCTTTTGAAGCAGTTTGTACAGGTTCAACTCTAATATCAAGTTCGATTGAACACTCATGCGGAAAGTTTGTAGTTGCGCTTTAGCGCTCTTAACTCTTAAGAGCGCTAAAGCGCAACTACGAGCCTATCTTTTATTTATAAGTAATACCAATTCCCTAAAACTTGGCTACACATCAAATATCCTCTAAGGACGAACAGCCCTGACGCTCGGAGCGCCCTTGGGTCTCCCCGAGTGAGAAGACAAGGGAGATCGCTGCCTTAGATCGCAGTCCCCGTGAGAGCGGGCTAACCCTCCTGCTTTCTCTGTCTCACCGTTCGCCCCTACCCACTGTATCTGTTGCCTCATTTTAGAGAATTGGTATAATTAAGCGCAATTGATATAAGGTGATGAACCAATATCGTTGTGTAGCGATCGCATCCGTCAACAACTTACTTTTTTTGATGATCCACTGGCACTAACATATATGCCATTTGGTTATTAGGTAGGTTAACGATTTGACGATTGGATTGTGTGACATCTTCAGTTTCAATATTAGCATTACCTTTGACACTTTCACTAACACCAGAAGCTGCTTCTTTGACAGCGTCTACTGTAGTTGTTACAGTTTCTTTCATACCAGAAGCTGAACCCTTAACAGCATCCACTGTATTTGTTACAGTTTCGTTAATATCTGTGGCTGTATACGTGACAGTCTCTCCGACATCTTTTACAGTGTCGTTCACTCCTCCAGCTACAGTCTGGACAGCATCCGCTATATCTTTTACGGTTTGGTTCAATTTGCCGGATGCATTCTTTACTGTATCTCCAACATTTTTGACAGTCTTGTTAATCTTTTGAGCAGTTCCTTTAATTAATAATGCTCCAGCAACTGCACCCAAAGTCGCACCAATAAGTCCTCCAAGAAAAACTTTAGATAGCTCGTTGCTAGTTTTTCCACTTTCTACATAATCATCAGATTGCTCTGTTGAGAAATCGATGGCATTAGATTGATTTCTCACTAGATCGTCTTCCGTCTCATTTAAAATTTGCTGGTTCTCATTCATACTCTTGTCTCCATGTTCTCAGAACGCATATTAATTTGTAAGTTAAACAACAAAAAAAGTGTTGAATTCGTCAGAAGTACGCTCGCTACTTTGTGAGTCACGGCAATTTGATGGGGATTCAAAACTTACCTAATTGAACGAGTAACAATATCGTTGCATTTTTGCGGGAGTCTTATACCCTCAACAACGGCAAGGCAGAAAGGCTTTTCTAAAAATTTTTTCTTTCCCGTGACTCATAGCTGCCTTAGAATAATGCCGATACGAGCGTCAGTGCTGATAATTACAGCAGTTTTCACATTAATAGACTACATAATTTGTCTAGGGGCTTTCTTTGATATTAGATCGGATAATCCCAGATATTATCTATATAAAACCCTTACCCACTCCAAAACGAACTGCCTCAACTGTGGTCTATACATCTGAAAATTGCTGTAAATACTCATTCTGTATGAAGATGTGCCTTATTATAATCTCCTCTGCCTTAGGGGGACAGCTTTAGCCTGGAGGATTGTATTGCAGCTTCACAAATAAACGGTATAAAGAGAGTGCGGTTTAATCTACACTCTCAATTTGAGTTATTTCACATGCATGATCAATAGAATTGATTAGAAGTTTCTTGTGGTGTTTGCTTTGGGTATCGAATAGACATGGTTTGCTGCGTCAGTACCAGATCGAAGCGATTGACTGGCATTTTCAGCGGTATCTTTAACAGCGTCAGCACTCTTATTCACGGCTTGGCTTACATCATCAGCGGTATTTGTTACTGCGCTAGTTGTACCTACTGCGGTTTGCTTAGCGGCTTCCGCACTCTTATTCACGGCTTGGCTTACACCATCAGCTGTACTTTGTACTACCTCGGCTCCAACTTGTACAGCAGAGGAAACACCTTCAGCTGTAGCTGCTACGGTTTGCTTGGCTACATCGCTAACACTCTCGGCAGTGTTTTGTACTACCTCGGCTCCAACTTTCACGGCTTGGCTTACATTCTCAGCGGTACTCTGTACTACGTCCAATGCTCCGTCAGCAACACCTTTTACCGTATCAACAGTACCACCAACAACAACTTCGGTAGCACCCTGAGCAACACTCTTAAAAGCTTCTCCTACACCAAGTCCAGTCTGAACAAGACCACTACCTATAGTCTTTGCAGCTTCTCCCACACCTTTGGCCGCAATGTTAAGACCTAAACCTATTCTTTTACCTGCGAAAGAAGCAGCTAATGAACCCAATGTACCACCAATGAGTCCACCGATAATTGCCCTACTTAAAGCTTTCTTCTTTTCTTCGTCTGATTTGTTTTTAGGGGCTATTCTAGAGGCATTTGCGCCTGCACCTACCTCTGTAGGTGTATTTGTCCCAGTTCCAACATAAGATGGAGTGGCGATCGCACGGTTAGCATCTTCTGGTCTTAACACCTCTATAGGTACCGCCGTGTCTGTAGAATCGCTGTAAGGTTTATAAGGTTGAGAGATATTCGCTCTCGTAGCGTCTTCTGGTTTTGAGACCTCTGTACGTACCGCCGTGTTTGTAGAACCGCTATGAGGTTGAGCGCTCTTCTCGTGGTTAATATCGTCGCCCTGCATATCTGAAGCCTGCTTGATCTGAACCATATCAATAATCTCCTTAATTCAAAAACTCATTATCTAATCGAAAGCAAAACATCCTTGCTTTGCATTATTAAAAGTCATTTGCACAGAAGAGTACAAACTTGATCAACTTTCCTTTGCGTATTCGATCCTGCCATTGAAAGAAGTGGCAACAGCTATGACACTCTCACTTTCAAATAAAACAAAAACGTATTTTATTCAACAGAAGTGTTTCTTAGATGCTAGCTTGACATTTGATTTTTTTACTGGCGTTTCCTCAAAATAAAAAGTTTGGGAAACAGTTTGCAATACTTAACAAAAATTCTCTCTTTAATTTTTCTCCATCCGCTTATACTCTATCCTAAATGAAATTCTTAAATCTCTTCCTAAGGTACTACTTTCAATTTGTATATACCATGACATTTGTGACTCATTTCTAGCATTTGACCTTACATTTGTGACTCACTTCTAGCATTGAATAGCTTTATTTTATGATCCAAGTAGTATTGATGCTAAATTTTCTGGTAAACGATACAGGACATGCGCTCAGCAAGTACTGCATTATATGTAGATAGTTAGTAAAAGTAAGACTATCAGC
>JAQYWN010000464.1 GCA_029379265.1 Rhizonema sp. NSF051 | reverse complement strand
GTTCAGTAATAAGTATGCATTATTAGGAAAGCATTAACCGATCTTTTATATAGGCAAATGCTAGAGTTCGTGTTTCCTCCCACAGCTAGAAGCACTCGGAGGAAACACGTATCAGAGATTTTATGAGAGATACAAGCTCATGAAGATAGATGCGAATGTATGCAACAACGTGAAGTCAATCAGAACTCGCTTGGGCATGAGTCAGCAAGAGTTGGCTAATCTAGCTGGCGTCACTCGTCAAGCTATTAGTAGTGTTGAATCAGGACAATGTTCTCCTTCTGTTGCTATGAGTTTGCGTTTAGCCAAGGCGCTTGGCTGCCAAGTTGAGGAGTTATTTTGGATAGAGGATAATTTACTTGAAGTAGAGGCAGTTCTAACCCAATCAGTAGAAAGCGGTGAGAAAATACCAGTTAGCGTAGCGCGGGTTGGGGATAGATTAATAGCTTATCCCCTAGTCGGGAACGATGCCTTTCGCATCGAAATGATTCCGGTTGATGGTTCGGCAGTTGCGACGGCAAGGCAGTCAAATCTTGCTAGTTTTCCTAACGAGGAACGACCAAACTTGAATGGTAAAGCACAGATCCAGGCTAGTACAAATAAAGTCCAAGTCCGACTTTTCGACGATATCAGCAAAATTCACAACACAGTTGTCATTGCTGGTTGTACGCCTGTGATGTCCTTCTTAGCAAAAGCAACTGAACGTTGGCATCCGCAACTACGAGTTCTTTATCAATATGCCAACAGCATGACAGCATTGAGTCGTTTATGCCAAGGTCAAATTCACATTGCAGGGATGCACTTGTACGCTCCGCAAACTGGGGAATATAACGTTCCCTTTGTCAGGGAAGCTTTAATAGGTAGGGCTTGCGTCTTGATCACACTCGGGTTTTGGGAAGAAGGACTCTTAGTTCAACCGGGAAACCCAATGGGAATCAAAACAGTCACCGATTTGCTGAAGCTAAAAGCAACTATTGTCAACCGTGAACCTGGTTCCGCTTGTCATATGCTTTTGAAAGGCAAATTGGAAGAACAAGGAATACCTTTACACGTTGTTAAAGGATTTGACCATATCGTATACAATCATCAAAGTGTGGCTTTATCTGTAGTCTCAGGAATTGCTGATGCAGGTATCAGTACAGCTTCTGTAGCAGCTACTTTTGGGTTAGACTTTATCTCCTTGCATCAAGCGCGATATGACTTAGTGATTCTCAAGGAATACTTGGAAGAATCACCAGTCAAGCAATTTCTCAGTATCTTGGGACATCG
This sequence comes from Rhizonema sp. NSF051, assembly GCA_029379265.1. Lineage (GTDB taxonomy): Bacteria > Cyanobacteriota > Cyanobacteriia > Cyanobacteriales > Nostocaceae > Rhizonema. The sequence continues at coordinate 5,397 of JAQYWN010000464.1, read as the reverse complement.
GCTGGTTCAATCACAAATAGAGATTCTTGGGGGCTACGACATCAGCAATATTGGCGAAGTTGTCGCCACTATTTAGAGAATAGTAATTCACAAAAAGAACGGATATCGTATGCGTTCTCAGACATCATTTGCTCGTTTTTCTTCCCAAAGGTTATAAAAGTGTGTAAGGTTTGATAATGAAAAGAAGGATTTTTATTGCCTGTTTAGCCTGTTTCTTAGCGATTTTTAGCGCTGAAGCTAGTCATATGCTGGTCTTGCAGCAACCAGCTTCTGCACAGTCACCAACAAAACCAAATGTGATTGTAGCAATGACAACCAGTATTGAGGACAGCGGTTTGTTGGATGATTTAGTTCCAGCAATTGAAAGCAAAACAGGATATAAGCTGAAAAAGGTTGCGGTTGGTACTGGACAGGCTTTAGCTCTAGCTGAAAAGGGCGAAGTTGACGCGCTATTTGTCAATTCGCCGAAAGCGGAACGAAAAGTTTTACAAGAGGGTGCGGTTATCAATCGGCACTTGGTAATGCACAATGATTTCGTAATTGTCGGCCCTGATGCTGATAAAGCAAAGATCCGGGGACAAAAGAATGCTGTGGAAGCATTTTCTATGATTGCCAAAAACCAAGCGTTATTCATATCGCGAGGCGATGACTCTGGCACTAATAAGCTGGAGAAAGATTTATGGAAACAAGCAAATATTTCACCGACTGGCAATTGGTACCAGCAAACAGGTGCGGGGATGGGACAAACTTTGCAAGTCGCTAATCAAAAACTGGGATATACCATAGCGGATCGGGCAACATATATATTTCAGAAGAAAAACCTGTCTTTGCCAATACTGGTGGAAGGAGACAAGAAACTATTGAACCTCTACCACGTTATGCAGGTAAATCCACAGAAATTCTCCAAGGTGAACACTGCAGGCGCTCAAGCGTTTATTAATTATGTCTTATCCCCTGAAGGACAGGCGCTAATTGCAGCTCACGGAAAAAAACAGTTTGGACAAGCGCTCTTTTACGTTGATGGCGGTAAAACGGAAAAAGATTACGGTGCTTAACTAGTTTTGTGCCAGATAAATTGCGATCAGTTTATTGTGCATTTACAGTGATTCAATCAATCTCACGTTTACACAGATTTAGAACAGCAGATTTGTGAATACAATCCTTGAAGGAGCTATGAAGGCTTTTGAGCTATTAACTAGCGGCAATAGCGACGTTTTCCAAGTGATAACGATGACATTGTTTGTCTCTCTTGCCGCCACAGCCATTAGCGTTTTATTAGGACTGCCATTAGGACTATGGCTAGCTTTAGTGGATTTCGCTGGCAAACAGACTCTGACTAGTTTGATCAACTTTGGCATGGGATTACCGCCCGTCGTCATCGGTTTATTCGTCAGTCTGTTTTTGTGGCGCTCTGGTCCCTTGGGTGAGTTTGACTTGATGTATACGCCTACAGCTATGATCGTCGCCGAAGCAATTATTGCTTTTCCCATTGTCGCCGGCTTAAGTTTTGCAGCAATCATCAGTATTAATCCGAAACTCAGCTGGCGACTGCTATCAATGGGGGCGACACAGTGGCAAGTTAACTGGTTGCTGATTAAGGAAGCACGGTTAGGATTAATGGCTGCAGTCATAGCTGGTTTTGGTCGCGTCATCTCCGAAGTTGGTGCATCCATGATGGTGGGTGGGAATATTAAGGGGCAGACTAGAGTTCTCACCACAGCGATCGTCTTGGAAGTAGAGAAAGGAAATTACGATGTTGCTATAGCGATCGCATACATTCTGCTCATCATTACCTACACGATTATCGTATTGCTGACTATCCTACAGCATGACAGGAAAATCCTATGAGCATGAACAATTATGTCTTAAATATGCATCAAGTGCGCGTCGATACCACTAGACGTAAAAATATTTTATCTATTGAAAATTTTGCAGTTCGTCCTGGAGAACTTGTCGCTGTGCTTGGTCCCAATGGCGCTGGTAAAAGCACCCTATTAAAGACAATCAATCTGTTACAGCCTTACCGTGGTGAAATGCAATTATTCGGACAAGATGTTCGCAATGCCAACAAAACATTGTTGCGTCGTCGTTCTGCGCTGGTATTTCAGGAAACATTATTACTGGATGAAACTGTTTTTCATAATGTTGCTAGAGTATTAAAGTTTCGAGGAACACCAGCACACAAAATAAAGCAAAGGGTACATAGTGCACTCGCCACTTTTGGCTGTGAACACCTCACAAATCGTTCAGCTCGCTCTCTGTCTGGTGGTGAAGCAAAGCGGGTTTGTATTGCCTGCGGGTTAGTCGCTGATTCAGAATTGCTGCTTTTGGATGAGCCTTCTGCCTCTTTAGATATAGGAATACGTGCTGAGATCATCGATAAAATTAGAGAATGGGCTGAAGCTAGGGGATCGGCAGTCATATTAGTCAGTCATAACTTTACCGACATTCTGCATTTTGCTGAAAGGGCAATAGCTCTGTCTGACGGCTGCATTATACAGGATGATAAATTGGAAATTCTCATCCGCCAACCAGTTAACCAGCAGCTGGCAAAACTGGTAGGGATGGATAATATTATTCCCTGCCAGGTAGAAAGGGGTAGCCGTGGTTATTCGATCAAGCTGGCAAACAGTATAGAGTTTTTATATCCTGGTGAAGTGAGGACACCAGTGACTGCTTGTTGTCTGTCAGCAGACGCTTTCTATATTGAAGATGCAAGTTCTTCAGATGAACACCAACCGTGGTTAATCATGATTGAGGGGCTAGTTGAACGAGTTTTACATGGGATTGGGACTTATACTATTCGAGTTAAGGTGGGAGAACAAACTTTAATCGCGAGAGTACCTCGAAGTCATATGTCCGATAATGTGCATCGTCATAAACGCATCAAGCTGGCATTCAATCCGGAAGATGCACATTTTGTGTAGAAGCCGCGATTTTTAGCCATTTACACCCGAGGGCGATCGTCCCGAATGACACTGCATCTGAATGTCGGGTGGCTTTACGAGTTACTTTTTTTCGGAATGTTGTTTAACTTCAGATTTCGGAGAATGACCAATTGTAGAGATCATGGAACGGTCGATTGTGATGCAGCCTGGATAAGCATGAGCGCCGCTTTTTTCGCCTGTGAGGCCGTTAACCAACTTCCTTCCATCATCGCAACTACGGTGGCACCTTGTACGAGCAGAAGCAGTTGTCGGGCTAATTGTTCCGGTGATGAAACTTCTGCGGATTGAGCCAGACTGAGAATGTAACGGTAGATCGATTGTTGATGCTCTAACGCCAATCGATGTGCAGAGTGATCGGGATTGGCTAATTCAACTGTTGCATTAATAAATGCACAACCTCGGAAATCTGGTCCCTCAAACCATTCCCGTAAAACATCAAAGATTGCAAGTAGTTGTGTAGATGGATTAGAACTACGCTGCTCAATCGTGGTTTTCAACCATTCGCTCCATTGTTCCTCCTGTTGTCTTAGCCACGCTTCAATTAATGCATCTTTTGATTTAAAATGATTGTATAACGACATCTTGGCAACACCAGATTCCGCTATAATTCTGTCAATGCCAACATTCCGAATTCCCTCCCGATAAAACAAGTCCGAAGCTGTACTCAGGATGCGATCATGGACAGATTTACGGGTTGTTTTCGATTTAGACATCTAGATCACATCCTTCAACCATGTCTATAAAATTCATCAGCATAGCTGACAGATGAACCGCCAAAATTGCTGAATGCTTACCTTTCATTCGCCAAGGATTTGAGAGAAAGATTATTTGCCAAAATCCAGGGTTTATCCCAAAGCTATTGACGAACTGCAAGCAGATCGAAGTTTCCCCAAAACTCCGGATCTGCTTGCGCTGTTTGTACTCCACAACACCTCCAGATAATTGTGGGTAAAGACTATCAGTTCATCAAACGATTGGTTAACTCATAGGATTTCGCTCCTTAACTACAGAAAGACAAACATTGAGAGGCACTACTTTTCGGTTAATAATTGATCCCCTTTAATCCTCCTTTTTAAAGCGATAAGATCGTATATAAGGAGAGTATCCCACTGTCACAGCGAGGAGCGTGGGTTGGGGAATCCACAAGGTATAGACATCACTAACCGAAAAGTATTGTATTGAGAGGTGACGACGAGGCAACGAATACAATGTTTATTGTTTCAAGCTCATACAGGCGCATCTTCATCTCTGAGTTACAAAGTAGGCTTTTTGGCTGCTTTGCTCCGCTTTGATTAAGGTGCTTCCCTGACCAGTCAATGATAAAGTTGGGTTAACTTTCTCTTAGCAAGCGCTTGAAGACTTTTTGTAATTGCCTGCTTTCGATCTCCCATACATCAAGAATATCATACATCTTGCCAATTTACTTGCGTTTCTCAATTAATTTGCTGAAATCGCTAATTCTTTCTCCTAGTAAGACTGCTGTCTATTTGTATCAACCTTAAAGTGAAAATGTGCATATTCATACAAAAATGGTATAAGAGTGTTTCTACTTACAATTAATCAGAAGCTAAACGATGAGCAGATCATAATTGCGTTTTTTCTGCTGTTATGTCGGGTTTAACAAGTCTAACCTGCTCAAAAAAGCGAGATATCGAAGGTAAAACCGCAAGAATGGCTGCTAAAACAACTAAGAATGCAGAAATACCAAAAATTTGGTCACGAGGAATTTCGAGTACACCGCGTAAAATGACCTCTCTCAAAGCAGAAACGATTGTAATTTCTACTGCAGCTCCTACGGATGTTCGCTGTTCTTGCAAATAATCAATTAATAGGCGAAACAACTCTACTAGAATTAAAATGAACAGAATATCAGATGTTACTTGCCGTAGATCTAATGGATGTAAGAAGGAGAAGAACATATCTCCTAATCGTATAAGCATCACACAAAATAAACCAAGACAGAGAGAGATGACAATAAAGTTTTGAAACATCTCCAGGTTACGTACAATTTTAGTTCGCTGTAACTGATTGTTGAAATCTGTAATCAGTTGTTTTAACATACTGTCTCCGCATAATATAGATTCATCCATTTACAGAATAAGTATTTCACAAAAACCAGGGCTTTAAGAGTAGTATGCAACATCATATAACAGCCCGCGCATCAGTTGTGAAATCCTATGTCTCTTTCCTTCCTTGGCATTCTTAGCTCAGGAGCGGTAGTCACAGGCTTGCCTCTGCGTGTCTATATTCAAAAAATAATTTTCACAACTCATTTATAAACGCTATAGCAATCCTCAATATTCACAAATCATTGAGGACTGCTATATATACATTTCAAACTTTATAAAATGCACGCTAAGGAGTTCAACCCCTTTGGGTTTGTCAAAAATCACGCATTCACATATTAAGAACCCCATGCATAAGTAGATAAATACAAAAAAAACTAAAC
>JAQYWN010000463.1 GCA_029379265.1 Rhizonema sp. NSF051 | reverse complement strand
TCTTTAAATTTTTTAAATCCTTGCTGTTTATGATCGAAACCTGGTATCATTTGTGTAAAAACTTGTTTAACCTGTCCGATATCTACACCATCTTGTGTTGAAAAATGACCGTATGATTCATTGGTTTTCAGGTAGTATAAAACTGCTCGTTCATCAGTTATTATAGCTTCGGATTTAGTAGCAGTTGTTTGTTGAAACGAATTGACAATCTCATGCCTCAAAATGCAACTCTTGGTTTAGTATTCCCAATTTTGCATGACTTCTAACATTTACAGTGGTGTTACCCAATAAGTAATTCCCCTGACCACTTTACTTTGAAAACCAAACTCAGTCAATTTTTCTTGAGGATAACCGATATAAGTCCAGTGAGGCATATCATTTTCTACTGTCTGAACCCAGCCATGTTGACTTAAAGCTTGTCTCTGTGCTTGATTTGAGACGTATAGATCGATCGCCAATCCCCATAGATGTTGTGACGAGCCGGGTGGTGCCACTATACCGAGAATTGCTGTTTCTATACCTTCTCGGACTTTTTCCAACGTTTTACTGTCGGCATATTTTCGCCAAAATCTTAAATTTGTGGCAAAGCTGCGTGTACAATCACTAGCCCCATAACCAGATTTTAGAGGAATGTGTACTTGCGATCGCGCTTGATTGAAGGCATCGGCTGCTGTTTTCTGTAAATAACATTCGTTCGTATTATTCACTTTACCCAATATTAGAGTCGCTTGATATTCTTTGGTTTCCTGTTCATTGGTAAATACAACTTTTGGTGGCAATTTCACTGTAGGCTCTTTATTGACAAATGCAGCCCCATATGCACGTAGCAAAATGTATTCAAAAGTTCCAGTCTGGGGAATGGTGGGTAACTTATCTGTAATTGTTGTCAAAAAACGTTGTTGGTTAGTTAACTGTAAGTTGGGAGAAGGTAGATAGATAGGGGTAGGTGATGTTGATACTTTAGTAGTCTCAATGCAAGGTTGGCTGAATGGCTGATTCGCTGGTAAATCCGAGCAATTTTTTATCGGTAGCCTCTGTGTACTCAGTGTCTTTTGAGTCAACCCATTACTGGCGACTAGGGCAAAAACCATAAAGACGATTACAGTGAAAAGTGCGGTTTTCTTTAGAATTCGTTTCATCTTGAGGAAATTTCCTAGTCCACTAAAAGCTAAAAATTATCTTTACATAGTTTGGTTTTTTCGCCGCCACCTACTGACCCCGAAAAAAGCCAACTCTTAACCCATCTATAACCTATGTGTCATAGACAATCCGGTATTCTAATTTACGAACTGAAATGCCGTGGTCAGGGGCTAATTGTCAAAAATGCGCTCACGGACACAAACAATAATCGAGGAGATAGATGATGACAAAGTTTGGCTACTCAGTTTTTCAACGCTTTATCACTGCGCGTTTGCTGCGTAAAATGTGTTTACTGGCGCTGACTGTGCCGTTCCTGGCAAGTTCTGCAATCAGTTTGGCGACTGGCCGCAAGAACGAGTCCGAGGGCGAGAACGAGGGATACACCATCGGACTTTGGGGCGATTTACCCTACTCGGATCTACAGGCAACAACGGGGATACCGAACCTCATCGCTGACATGAACGCGCAAAACCTGGCCTTCACAGTCCACGACGGCGACCTGAAGGCGGGCAACTCTACAGACGGCTCGGTCACGCCGACCACCTGTAGCAATGCCCTCTACACCCAGGGGCTAGGCTACTTCAATGCCCTGAAGGCACCAGCAGTCTTCACGCCGGGCGACAACGATTGGACCGACTGCGATCGCCCCTCAAACGGTGGATTCAACTCACGCGAGCGCCTCGACTACGAGCGTGAGGTATTCTTCAGCACGAATTTTTCCCTCGGGCAGCGTCGCCTAGTCCAGGAGGTGCAGACAGCACCCCTGTGCCTTAGTGCAAACAACACCGCTGTGCCCTGTGTTGAGAACCGCCGCTGGACGGTCGGTAAAGTTACTTATGCGACACTCAATATCCAGGGTTCGTGCAACAACTTATGCGACACTGCGCCTGACTCAGAGGAGTACGCGGCGCGAAACGCGGCTGATATTGCATGGATGAAAGAGACCTTTCAAGTGGCAAAGGCACACAATTCCGTGGCGGTTATGTTGATCTCCCAAGCCGATCCTGGTTGGGATCTGACTGACGGAACCAGAGCACCTTTGCGTGATCCGAAGACGCTCGCGGAAACCGATGGGCAGCCTGATGGCTTCCAGAGCTTTTTATTAGCGTTGCGCGATGAGGTGATTGCTTTCCGTAAACCGGTTGCCTACGTACACGGCGACTCGCACTACCAACGCGTTGACAAGCCATTTTTGGATGCTCAAGGCAGACGCCTTGAGAACTTCACTCGTGTCGAGACATTTGGCGACAATGCGGCGAACGGTAACAACGATGTAAATTGGCTCAAGGTGACTGTAAAACCCCGTAGCCGAGAGGTGTTTTCGTATCAGCCACAGATTGTTCCCAGCAATCGAGTAGCGGTGGAGTCTCCTTAACGCCACGCAATTACCAATAATGCTATAGAGTCTACTCCATCTACTTTTCAGTCTTTTTTTACGTCGAGTTCAGGTTGGGTAAGGACGCTGACATATAACTATCCTATCTGGTATAAATTTGCCTTAAAATTTAGTTAAATTTACTGCCAGACAAAACAACTATCGGTCTTCAGTCGTGACAAGTGTTTCACAACTTAGGTAGGACTGGAATACGATGATTGTAACGGTTAAAATTGTTCAAGAGTCCTTTTTGCTCAGCTTGAACCATGACTTTGCATTCAGCCGTTGAATTTCAAGATGCGTTTGATGTTGTTGTAGTAGGCGCTGGTCATTCCGGTTGTGAAGCCGCCCTTGCGACTGCACGCCTCGGCTGTCGTACTCTACTATTGACACTGAATTTGGATAAAATTGCTTGGCAACCCTGTAACCCAGCAGTCGGTGGGCCAGCTAAATCTCAGTTGACACATGAAGTGGATGCACTTGGTGGGGAAATTGGCAAAATGGCTGACCGCACCTATCTGCAAAAGCGCATTCTCAACTCTTCGCGGGGACCGGCGGTTTGGGCTTTACGTGCTCAAACTGATAAGCGGGAATATGCGGCAGTGATGAAAGCGATCGTCGAGAACCAAGAAAATTTGACGATCCGGGAAGGAATGGTGACAGATTTGCTCCTCAATACCCACAATGAGGTCATTGGTGTCGAGACTTACTTTGGTGTAGCGTTTCAATGCAAAGCCGTCATCCTCACAACAGGTACCTTTTTGGGAGGGCGGATTTGGGTTGGGAATAAGTCGATGGAGGCAGGACGTGCAGGCGAATTTGCTGCTGTCGGGTTGACGGAAACATTGAACCGTCTGGGATTTGAAACAGGACGACTGAAGACAGGAACTCCAGCACGGGTAGACAGGCGATCAGTTGACTATAGTAAAATGACACTTCAGCCAGGGGATGAAGCTGTAGGTTGGTTTAGCTTCGACCCTCAAGTTTGGGTAGAAAGAGAACAGATGCCTTGTTACATTACCCGCACGACAGCCCAAACCCATCAATTGATTCGCGACAATTTACATCTGTCACCAGTTTATGGTGGTTGGGTAGAAGCCACCGGACCACGTTATTGTCCTAGTATTGAAGACAAGATTGTGCGTTTTGCTGATAAAGAAAGCCACCAAATCTTTATTGAACCAGAAGGACGAGATATTCCCGAACTTTATATCCAGGGCTTTTCTACAGGGTTGCCTGAAAATTTGCAAGTACTGATGTTACGTAGTCTGCCTGGTATGGAAAATTGCATTATGCTTCGTCCAGCTTATGCAGTAGAATATGATTTTATACCAGCAATTCAGTGTTATCCGACGTTAATGACAAAGAAAATTGCCGGACTTTTCTGTGCTGGGCAAATTAACGGCACAACAGGCTATGAAGAAGCAGCAGCACAAGGTTTGGTTGCAGGAATTAACGCTGCTCGTTTTGTTCGCTCTCAGGAGATGATTGTCTTTCCTCGCGAGCAAAGTTACATCGGTACGTTGATGGATGACTTGTGTACAAAAGACTTACGAGAGCCTTACCGAATGCTTACCAGTAGATCTGAGTATCGTTTAATACTCAGATCGGAAAATGCCGACCAACGCTTGACACCTTTAGGGCGAGAAATTGGCTTAATTGATGACCGACGCCATGCATTGTTTACTAGTAAGCAGGAAAATATAATTGCCGAAAAAGAACGGCTGTATGCAACGAGGGTAAAAGAACATGATGATATTGGGAAAGCGATCGCATCAAACACCCAGCAAGCCATCAAAGGTTCAATTACTCTAGCTGACTTGTTGCGGCGTCCAGGATTTCACTACGTTGACTTGGAGAGGTATGGATTGGGAAATTCCCATCTCGAAAAAGCCGAGAAAGAAGGCGCAGAGATTGACATTAAATATTCTGGATATCTTCAAAGGCAGCAAAACCAAATCGATCAGATTGCCCGTCAGGCGCACCGTCAATTGTCTGCCGATTTAGATTACGCAATGATTGATACCCTTTCTAAGGAAGCACGGGAAAAGTTAAGTAAAGTAAAACCGCTTACTATCGGTCAAGCTACTCGCATTGGTGGCGTGAATCCAGCCGATATTAATGCCTTGCTGTTCTACCTAGAAATACGCAAAACCAAGACTCCATCCGAGTTACCGACATTAGCTTAACACAAGCTTCATGAAGTGCGAGTATAGTGATAAAGTAAAACTTTCAAGAGGCTGGTATGATAGATGACATAAATTAAATAATGGCACTACCAACAGTCTCCGTATTCAAGGTGAATTTAATACGTAAGAGGAATCAACTCGGCTAGTAAAGTCTTCTTTGGGGACAGGGTGGAGAAAATTCAAAATTCAAAATTCATTTTTGAATAAACAGGACTTCGCTGATGCATGGATTGGATTTATACTCTGACACCCCAACGAGAAAAAAACCTTTACGAATCTTGTAGTAAGGGCGGAGTTTACACCGCAAAAAGCCACTATTCAAAATCGTTATGTCACAAGAAGCTAGCACCCATGTTATTATTTTGGAACCCTCAGAGGATTTGATCGCCAATGAAGCTTGGTCTATAGAAACCTATGCTGATGGTTTGATGGATGAACTCTTTGGCGATATCGACAATATTCTGGACAATCGTCATGCCCCAGTCACACGCTCCTCGCACGCGGCGAACTCGGCTTACCAATGGCATTCAGAGCTATACAACTCCACAATATTAGAACCTTCCTCCAGGTACTGGGACGTGACATCGGAGTTTCCAGAAGATGCACCGCTACAAAAAGTTGCGACACCGCAAATTATTTTACCAGAGACAGTGAGTCGAGCGGTACAAACAGTTGATAGAGTTAAGAACAAGCACGTAGGTACATTGTTTGAAACTCCGCCTGTTGCTAAACGTGTTGTTCAACGTCGGAAATGGCGGCACACTTTAGGCAAAATGCTCTCAGCAGGAGCCACCTTAGGCTTTGTGTGCGTCGCCATTATGTGGATGGTGAACTCAGGAGTTCTAAATCGTCTGATTTCTCAATCGCTACAATTAAGCGTGCGCTCGCCACAGCCACATTTGCCCACAAGATCAGAACTGGATGCTGATTTGGTTGACTATATGCTGGGAGCGCTTTCAGCCATTGACAGGCATGAGGCAAGCAACCAAAAATTGCCACATTTACTTTCCACTCTGACTCCAATAAACCAAACAGCCTACGCTTATCAGATTTCTCGACCTCCTGGCAATCTACCACCTCCTGTAGCTGCTAACAACACACGACCAACCCCAAGCCGTTCTACACCTGTTGTAGAGCGAATCTACATTCCTGTTTATCAAGCGCCACAGCCGATGCGCTATTCACCACCTCCCATTTCTGGTGTTTTTGGATCTTTACCACCAGTAACATTACCACCATCAAAAAAGGTGGCACCGATAAAAACTGCCGTCAACACACCTAAACCACCTAAACTCACAAACACAACTAAGCTTGCAGCCGTGCCACCAAAACTCAAACCAGTGGCGATGCACACTGCCCCAATTACTGTAAAGCAACCTCCTAAGCCAACACCAGGTTCATCCCCTATTGATTCAAGAGAAATTTCTCCTGAACCTTCTCCACCCTCAGCAAAACCGGAAATGGTTACTGTAGCAACCGTTCCTGCTTCTTCCCAGATGTTAGAGGGATTGCTTGAGTTAGGAAACAAATCTGCCGCTTTATTTAAAATTGACGGTATAACTCGCCGCGTTGATATAGGTGAAAGTATTGGTGCCACCGGTTGGACACTCGTAGAGATCTCTAAAGGTGAAGCCGTTATCCGTCGCAACGGAGAAGTCCGCTCAATTTATGCAGGGCAGAACTTTTAACGATTGCCCTGTCTGACACGCTGTGCGTACAAGAGCGTCTCGCACTCTTTAGACGCTCTTGTACGCCAAGAAATCTTCGAGTATGCTCAATATCATGTTCTGTTGAACACTTATAATAAAGTTTGTAGTTGCGCTTCAGCGCTCTCATACTGTTAAGAGCGCTAAAGCGCAACTACGAACCTATCTTTTATTTATAACTCATATCATGTCCGGTTAATTAACCGTAATTTCCGTAGACACTGAACCCCACCACGCCAGTCGCCTACGGCGGGA
>JAQYWN010000462.1 GCA_029379265.1 Rhizonema sp. NSF051 | reverse complement strand
AATATTCACTCTATCAACAACTGTGATTTTTTACAAATGATTTAGGATTGCTATATCAGGGTAATAGTAGCGGTTTATGATTTCAATGCGTGCTTTCATATCCAGCGCGTAAACGCGACAACCAGTACTTCTGATATGGTTTCGTAGTAATGTTAATAAATTTACACTAATAGTAACATGAGCATCACTAGCTCCTGCCATTGCGTAAACTTGTCCATCAATGTAATCGTGTTTGACTTGACTGACTTTCTCACCTTCTAAATATTCTTCTGACGAGATGTAATATTCTTGTTTACTTGTCACTATCTCAACACCTCGGCGTCTTCGTAGTTCAATTAACATAATTTTAACTAAAAAAGAATGCCAATACTACTTAGGTAACTCTAGAATATCCCCCCGGCCCCCTGAGAAATTAGGGAGCTTTGTTATTTTTCACCCCCCCCTTTTAGGTGAGTCACAGCAGGCGGGGGAGACACAGACTCACGTCGAACTCGTCTTATTCAATTGGTAAGCTTTCAATTAGCAATTAGCCATGAGCAATGCTTATTTTGCTAATATACCTTGCTGCACATAAATTGGGCGAATAAGTTCTCTTAAAGCAGGCAGCTGTTTGATAAAAATCAGAGAACCTAAAATACAGACAAGGCCATCAATGATGATTGTATTAGAAACACCGATGTGATTTGCTAAGGCACCTCCTAACAAATTACCAATAGGTAGTACTCCTAAGAATGACATTGTGTATAAACTCATGACTCGTCCGCGCTTATCCTCATCCACAATTGTTTGTACAACTGTATTCCCAGCAGCAATTTGCATAATTGTGCCGAAACCAATAAATAACATTGTAAATAAAGAAAGTGGTAGAAAGCGAGATAACGCAAAACCAATTAGCCCAAGTCCTAAAATGCCGGGTGCCAAGGCAATGATTTTACCAAGTCCCAAAACTGTCTGCCTTGTAGCCAAATAAATTCCACCAGCTAATGCTCCGACTCCTGAGGCTGCCATCAAAAATCCTAAAGTTTCTGCGCCACCTGAAAGGATTTGCTCAGCAAAAATCGGCACAAAAATAGTATATTGCATCCCAAAAAAGCTAACTAATGCTGATAGCAACACAATGGAGCGAATTGGTGGAAAGCCAAAGACATAATCAAATCCCTCTTTAATTCTTTGTAAGGGACTGGCATTAGTAATTAGAACTTTTTTAGGCTTAACATGCATTGCTAATAAAGCAATAATGACGGCTATGTAGCTGACGCCATCAATTAAAAAACAATACCCCGCACCAACTTGCGCTAAGATTAAACCACCGATCGCCGGGCCAATTAATCGCGCACCATTGAACATCGTCGAGTTAATGGCGATCGCATTCGTTAAATCTTCTCTATTTTCCACTAACTCAATCACAAAAGCTTGTCGTGCAGGTGCATCAAAGGCATTGATAAATCCTTGAAACAAGCTTAAAACAATAATTTGCCAAATATGAATCACCCCAGTCAATGTTAACACTGCCAGTGCTAACGACTGAATCATCGCCAGTATTTGTGTCCCAATTAAGGTGCGATGACGGGAGAAGCGATCCACAAATACCCCACCAAAGGGAGACAGAAAAAAGCTGGGAATTTGACTGGTAAATCCGACAATTCCTAGTAACAGAGCAGAGTTGGTTAAATGATAAACTAACCAAATTGTGGCAAGTTGCGTCATCCACGTCCCAATCAGGGAAACACCTTGTCCAGCAAAAAAGAGACGGTAGTTTCGCGACTTGAATGCTGGTAGTATCAGTCGCTTTTTTTGGTTTGCACCTGTAGGATTCATTGCAGTTTTTCTCTAGAGATAGGCGCTGGCTCGGCTACACATTAAAATGAATAGTCTTGAATGAGTTCTGGGTATGAGAGTTGATATTGTGAAAAACTTTACACCCGGCTTTAACCGAACAATCCTCATAATCAAAAATGACCGAGCCTGCGTAATTCTTGTTTAAGTTCTGCTTTTACGATACTTGGTCTAAACTCAAACCTCTACCACCTAGAGGCTGAATATAATACTTCCTAGTACAGTTTTTCATTCCTCAGGAGACGACAATGGAAATAGAGTTACCCTTCGGGTGACGCTCGTTCGCATGAAAAGCGTCTCCCCGAGTGAGAAGACTCGAAGATCGAAGATCGCTAACACCAGTCGCCGTGAGAGCGGGCGTGAGCCCCCTACAGCGCTGGTTCACCATCCCAAACAGCTATCAACCTTGCATTTCCGACTTTTCAATTTTTTATTCAGCGCCTACAGTAGTGTAGTTATTCTTTTTTGAGTCACATACACAAGACACTCAAGATCGCTCTTAACGATCACCCCTTTCCCAAACTTGGGAGAGGGGCTTTCTTGTGAGGGTCATTTTTGTGTATGGGATACCCTACTTGACTTTCACACTCACGATAGCAGACATTCCAGGTGTAATGCGTGATTCGTAACCTTTAATGCTTTCTGGATCGAAAATAATTTTTACGGGGATGCGCTGGACAATTTTGGTAAAGTTACCTGTGGCATTATCGGGTGGTAAGAGAGCAAACTGAGCGCCAGAACCAGGTGAAAGGCTATCAACTCTACCCTTAAAAACGAGGTGGGGAAATGAATCTAGCTTAATTTCGACTTCCTCTCCTGGCTTCATGTTTTCCAACTGGGTTTCTTTGAAGTTGGCGACAACCCAATATTCGTTATTGACAATTGCTAACAGAGGTGATGCAACTTGTACGCGGTTGCCAACTTCCACTGTTTTCCGCCCTACTCTTCCGGTGGCAGGTGCAAGAATGCTGGTGTATGAAAGCTGCAACTGCGCGTCTTGCAAAGATGCTTGTGCTTGTGCGATCGCTGCTTTTGCGGCTTCATACTGACTGCGATTTGCCACTGTCTGTTGTTCGCCTGCAGTCGCTTGTTGCATTCCGCCTTTGGATGTTGCTAGTTTTGATCTCGCAGTCACGATCCCTTCTTGCGCTTGTGCCAGTTGTGACTCAGCTTTCGCAACCCCAACTTTGGCAGCAGCCAACCGTGCTTGTGCTTGTGCCACTCCTTGAACGGCAGCACTCTTTTGGGCAACAACCACATCGTATGCAGCTTTGGCAGTTTCTAGTTGCTGGCGGGCAACTGCGCCTTGATTAAATAAGGAGTTGTAACGGTTGTAATCAGCTTGCGTTTTTTGTAAATTCGCATCAGCTTGTGCGACTTGTGCTTGTGCTGCGGGAATTCCTGCTTGTGCAACCTGAACATCAGCTTGCGCTGCCGGTATCCCCACTTCCGCTTCTTTCATTGCTGCTTGCGCTGTAGAAATCGCGGAGACGGCACCATTCACATCTCCCTGTGCTTGGGCTGTCTTAGCCGTAGTTGTTTGTGCTGATAAGTTAATATTTGCTTGTGCTGCATTCGCCTGACGCTGTGCGCTCTGTAAAGATGCTTCTGCTTGCCTTACTTTGGTGGCATAGTCCCGTGGATCGAGTTTCACCAGTAACTGTCCTAGTTGCACCTGCTGGTTATCATTCACCAACACTTCACTGACAGTCCCTGCTATCCGAGAACTCACTTGGTGAACATGTCCTGATACTGTGGCATCGTCTGTTTCTTGGTGAGTGGAAGCAAATTGCCACCAATGATAACCATACGCACCAGCAGCGATCGCCCCTACACCCAATCCCGCTAAAATCAGAGCCGTCGGTTTCTTCCGCTTGGGTGATGGCAATTCCGGTTTGACTTCTTCGGACGGTTGTACAAGGTTGACATCTGGTGCACTCACACGTTCTAGTGTCTCGGAATCGGTAATCAGTTCTTTCTCTAAAACTATAGTTTTGTTGTGTCCGTTACGTTCGGTTGAAGTGGTGTTTGTGCTTTCCATGATGTTCCTCTCGCTGATCATTGATAGTCTTTTATTTAGTATGCGTAGTATTCTGAAATTTAAAAAAACTTAGCATGCGTAATATTTTTATATAAAGAAGTAAGGGTGTGTTTTCCCCTACATGATTAGTATAGCACTAACTTATGACATATTGGCAATAGCCCGATTGAGAATTTGGCAAAAATGTTCGCGCTCAGCATAGGATATACCTTGCATCGCTTCCTCACGAAGATCCAAAGCAATAGGTGGCAAAGTCGCTTCCAGTTCCTTCCCCGCATCCGTCAGCCAAATACGCCAAATGCGGCGATCGCGAGTATCTCGTTCGCGACGAATCAAACAGCGTTCTTCCATCCGATCTAGCACACCAGTTAAAGTACCTCCCACCTGTTGTAATTTTTCCCCTATTGAGGAAGTTGGTAACCCGTCTTCTTCCCATAAACAGCACAATACAACCCAGTGGAAGGGAGTAAGTCCCAGTGGTTCCAATCGTTCGGTGAACTTGCGAGCCAGGAGTTGTGAGAGCAGCTTGATTTTATAACCAACACCATAAGGTGCCCGAACTTCCTGCCATGTCTCTAAAACTGGAGAATTCTCAGTTATGCGTGTATGAACCATCATGTGTGAATTCTATATTATTTAGTGTACGTACTATTATTCTAACACTAATGCTTTAGTTGCGAAATAGTAGTCTGCTAATAGTAAGTTGTCAAACTGTCCCTATAACTACAAAACACTCTCTAAGGATTCCGGAAACAGGAAAAGGAAGATCCACAGAAACAAGAGGGAAGAAGAAGCAATTTTTTCTCCCTCATCTTCCTTTATTTATATTAAGCAGCAGACAAACAAAAAGAGGCAGGTTCTAAACCCGCCTCTACTATGCGCCCAACAGATGCGGCAACAGGCTTTAAACTATGAACCAAACTCACCATATCTTCTAAAGACAGGGCTTGGCGTGCGTCAGAAACGGATTTTTCTGGTTCTGGATGACATTCAATAATCAACCCATCTGCCCCACAAGCAACAGCAGCCCTAGCCATAGGTGCCACCAGTTCTCGCTTGCCTACCGCATGAGAAGGATCGACAATCACTGGTAAGTGAGTTATTTGCTTAAGTGCTGCCACTGCCGCTAAATCAAGGACATTGCGCGTATAATTGTCAAAACTGCGGATTCCTCTTTCACAGAGTATGACATCAGGATTGCCGTGGCTTAAGATATATTCGGCTGCCATAACGAATTCTTCAATTGTCGCCGCCAAGCCACGCTTCAGGAGTATTGGCTTACCTGCTTGCCCTAAAGCTTTCAGCAAGTCGAAGTTTTGCATATTGCGGCTACCAACTTGAAGCATATCAGCACTCTCGGCAACCAATGGAATTTGGGAAATTGACATAACCTCAGTCACAACTGGAATACCATAACGCGATCGCACACCAGCCAAAATATCCAGTCCGTCTCCTCCCATTCCTTGAAAAGCATAAGGAGAGGTGCGGGGTTTGTAGACACCACCGCGTAAAGCTTGAACAGGAGCTTTCAAAAGCGTTTGAGCAACTATCTCCATTTGTTGAGTGCTTTCAACAGTACAGGGGCCGCCAATAATTAATAGTTCTGTACCACCGCAGACGACGTTTTGAGAGATATTGACAATTGTCTGATGGTGAGGATGAGATTTAGCTGCTAGTTTGGCATTAATCATGATCAGATTCTCCTTATAGTTAAAGAATGAGAAATTCGCTTTTAAAAAAGCCCAGAACCTTGTGAGTTCCGGGCTGGTGGCGTTTTTTTTGGCATAACGCTTTTTACCCGGAACGTCTTCTAGGCCAAAAGTAAAAACCATAAAACCAGCTACTGAAATAAGTCATGCGATTTTGGATGCGTGGATTTTAAATTGATCGTGCCTGAAAAAACAAAAACCGCAGAGTTTGCTCTGCGGTTCACCGGGCGGTTTCCATTAAGAAACTCGATTCACTCCCGGTGAACCACCCTAAAC
Source organism: Rhizonema sp. NSF051 (assembly GCA_029379265.1). GTDB lineage: Bacteria > Cyanobacteriota > Cyanobacteriia > Cyanobacteriales > Nostocaceae > Rhizonema. Next base: position 821 of record JAQYWN010000462.1, on the reverse strand, counting down.
CAATAATAAAAGTAGGAATTAGTGCTAAACATTTTGCGACACTTTTCGCCTGAATACTTAATCTATACTTATGTTTTCCGAATCTAACACAAGAGAACCCACTGCGTCAAGACCCCAAATCAAATAACCCCAACACTTAAAAAAAGCGGTAAAGTCTGACAGTTGAAGCTTATTGCTTGCTATCTTGATATTTATATAACTTCATATTTATGTTTAGCTTACAAGTCATTAGTAATAAATACTAAAAAATGTAAGCATTTAGCCCGAACTTCAATCCGCAATCAGTGTACAAAATGAATTGTGTAAAATCCAAAGAGCCTTAAGCTATCCAAACTACTAAAATACACTGATAGCTGAAGCGCCTCCCTGCTGAATGCTCATAACGAAATTAACTTTATTATAACTATCAAATTTACCACTATGCCCAGTTCCAAAAAAATTTTAGCTACATCTTTCGATTATCAAGGAGTTTACCCGTGCCCAGTATGTCATGTAGGTAAGATTACAAGTATGCCATTGATGGAGGCTATGGCTTGTGAGTTTTGCCAACAGATTTTTACGATTAACTTAGAACAGCAACAAATCAAGATGCCTTCTAGACAACCTGCCTTGATTTGGCATTGGAATGGCTTTAATTGGACAGAAGCCCATCTAGAAGGTATGGAATTTGGGTGGGGTTATATGTTAGCAGCTGGTGCTTTTATCTTCATTCCCACTGCTTTAATTGGAATCATCGCTTACAATTTTCCACCCCATCCAGATAATCCTGTGTCTTGGATACCATACATTTGGTCTATATTAACATTTCTGTCACATTTATC
>JAQYWN010000461.1 GCA_029379265.1 Rhizonema sp. NSF051 | reverse complement strand
TGATAAAAGTTTGTTAATTCTGAACATATTTGTGTTATTTGTTTTAATTGTGGCTTTAGCCAGAACAGGTGGTACATTTTTTTGAAAAAGGAAAATTCTAGCCCCGAGTTGTGAATACTTGGGACTATGGTGTTCGTTGCGTAAAGGTACGAATTTTATCTACTAGTGAGTAACTTCAGATAAAGCGGGTCTTTTGCAGCATTATCAATTAATTTCCCTTTACCATCTGGAAGTGTCAGTTCCGGATTAATACCATTAAGTCCATTAAAATCGACTCAAATCCCTATCTGCTAGGGGGATGTAACCCCTCGTGGGTGAGAACACAGGTACAAAATTAGCTTAAAAACACACAAGAAAATCCGTTCAAAGTCGCTTGTAGTAAGCTTCAGCAACTGGGGAGAAATTTTTTATTTCTGAGAATTTCTTTTTTGGAAAGATAGCAAAAACAGGGGGAAGGGCGGGTTGAATGAGAGAGAACCGTCTCGTCGCCGCAACGTCTAGTAAAACCTGCCTCTACAGGAGGCAAGGACGAAACCCCTTCTCCCCTTGCCTCCTGGGCTTCCTCCTCTGCTCACGTCAGTTTTGAGTTATTCATACCAATGCTAGATGTGTGGGGTGAACAGTTAAGCCAACACTTAAGACTGTATAAGGGTGACAATGGATCGCTAAAACCTTACATTAAACTTGTTTTTGAAAAACACTTTACGTGAGATTTCCCCATGAATGCTACGGAACTTTGGCAGAGATACCAGAAATGGTTATATTTCCAAGAAGGATTGGGATTTTACTTGGATGTAAGCCGGATGCGGTTTGATGATGCCTTGATCAAGGAATTGCAGCCGAAGTTCGATAAAGCTTTTGCGGATATGGCAGAACTTGAGAAGGGTGCGATCGCCAATCCCGACGAGAATCGCATGGTTGGACATTACTGGCTGAGAAACGCAAAATTAGCTCCAACGCCAGAACTCGAAGAAGATATTATCAAGACCATAGAGCAAATTGAAGTCTTTGCCGAGAAAATCCATACGGGTGCAATTCATCCCCCCAAAGCACCTCGCTTCACCGATGTTATCTCGATTGGCATTGGTGGTTCTGCCTTAGGGCCGGAATTTGTGGCTGAAGCATTAGCCCCTGATTTTCCCAACTTGGCAATTCACTTTATCGACAACAGCGATCCGGCAGGCATTGATCGCATTATGACTCAACTGCGCAACCGCCTAGCCAGCACAATGGTTATCATCATCTCTAAGTCTGGAGGAACGCCAGAACCCCGCATCGGCATGATTGAAGTGAAAAAAGTCTATGCCGGACAAAATTTGGACTTTGCCAATTATGCGATCGCGATTACCATGCCAGGTAGTCAACTCGACGAACTTGCAAAATCTGAAAACTGGTTGGCAAGGTTTCCCATGTACGACTGGGTAGGAGGACGTACATCAGAATTGTCTGCTGTAGGGCTAGTTCCTGCGGCATTACAGGGCATTGATATCCGCGCCATGCTAGAAGGTGCAAAAGAGATGGATGAGGCTACCCGCGTGGCTGATCTGAAAAAGAACCCAGCGGCACTACTCGCTTTATCTTGGTATTTTGCTGGTAATGGCAAGGGCGAAAAAGACATGGTTGTCCTACCCTACAAGGACAGTTTGCTTTTATTCAGTCGCTATTTGCAACAATTAGTGATGGAATCGTTGGGTAAGGAGAAAGACTTGGATGGAAATGTCGTCCATCAAGGTATTGCTGTTTACGGGAATAAAGGTTCGACAGATCAACATGCTTACGTCCAGCAGTTACGTGATGGTGTGGCAAATTTCTTTGTCACATTTATCGAAGTTTTAGAAGACAGAAAAACTTCATCACCCGAAATAGAACCCGGAATCACATCAGGGGATTATCTCTCAGGTTTTATCCAAGGCACTCGACAAGCGCTTTATGAAAACCATCGTGATTCTGTCACAGTGACTATTCCTCAAGTCAATCCGCGAACAGTCGGGGCATTAATAGCTTTGTACGATCGCACTGTCGGTTTTTACGGCAATTTGGTAAATGTCAATGCTTACCATCAACCTGGTGTAGAAGCAGGCAAAAAAGCCGCAGCTGTAATTATTGACTTGCAAAAACGAGTCATCGAAGTTTTGCAAAAAGAAAAAATTGCTCTCTCTTTAGAGGCAATTGCCCAAAAAGCAGGTGCATCAGACCAAATTGAAGCTATCTACAAGATTGTACGCCACCTGCACACCAATCAGCGGGGTATCGTGGTGCAAGGCAATTTTGGGGAACCGAGTAGTCTGACGATTTCTGCTAGCTAAGTGATCGGCTTTTGGCTGAACGCTTAAGTGCTAAAAATTTGTATACTCTCTATACCACAAAGTGGTTACTTTTGTTGCACAAGCAACAATTTTTTATGTCTGAGCATCTAAGATTAAAGGTGAAGCCTTAATTTTATGATGCTCTTTTAGGTTCTTGTTATGAGTAAAGTCAGGGGAGTTGAAATTCGTCACTTGGAATCTAGCAAGGGAGGAATGGTTGAGTTCTTCACTGCCCAAGCCAGTACTGAAACAATACTGGTACAGGTACCCCCAAATACAGTAGATAATTTGTTTGTTCACAAAACACATACCGATCAATTACTAGTAGTTAAAGGGCAACTTGTCATCGTCACTTTAATTAATAAGCAATATGAGTATATTCCATTAAGTGAAGACCATCCTATCGTCCTAATAATTCCACCAGGAGTCTTACACGGAGCAATTAATCTGAGTTCAAAACCATGCGTTTTGGTGAATGCTGCCTTGCGTCACAAACCACCCCTAGAGCGTGATTATGTAACCCGTGAACGACCGTTTCCTTATGATTTGGAAGCAGCAAGATTGGCTTTGAAACAACTGGAAACAATAAACCAGATAGAGGATTTTGACGCGATGCTAACATATGTTATTTAGCTGAAACCAATCATATACACCACACCTAACTCTTCAAGCAGTGTGCGGAGTTGTCACTTCGTAAGGTTAGGAGTATTGTCCCTGCTACTTCTAAATAATTTGAAACTTTAATTCATTTACTGCCTTGCAGTCCGAACAATACCTAATTTGATGAACCGCAATAGACAAAACCCACTTCTTGCCGTAATTCTTCAGGTGAATAAGCGAAAATAGGGACTCTATACCGACCTAATATTTCTATAAAGGTAGGTTTGGAGAATCCAGCGATTTTCGCAGCTTGTCCAAGTGAAACTTTTCCAACTTCGTAAAATTTAATAGCAAGGAGTAGCTTTGCTTCATCTTCAGATAATCCGAGAGGTAAATCCACTTTTATTTCACTTGTATTCATTGTTATATAAAATAAATTACTTATTCTTACAAGCATAACTCAACAGAAGTGTTACTGGGTTCAGAGTGGCTAAAGGTTATACCATTGGTAGTGAATTATCAAGCTGGAATAGTGACATTAGGATAAATAATAAATTATAGATTGGGACTAGATATGGATCAATATAAGTTTTCCTGGAAAGTACGCGCCTAAACGAACACAGAATGTTCCACTCAATAAAACTGCCCTAGTTTTTTTGTCTACTCTCTCAAATGTTTTAAATTACTGGTAAGTCACGGAGAAAGTAAAAGCGATCGCTCTTCCAATCTTGTCGTCCCAAGTATCCTGTTAATGGGGAGGAAAGCTCCACTAATAGATTGTGAACTGCGTTATCGGTTAGCTTATCCTTATGAGTGGCATTGTAATGAGCGCGAATTTCTGTAACTGTGAAACACTGGTGGGTAATTCCTGAATTTGCGTTATCTTGCTCTCTCAGTTCTTGAACTGCTTGAACAATTTGCGATCGCAATCTAATCTCTCTATAAATTTGCTCAATGTATTTCTCTATTTCCTCGTCAGATTGACCTGCTTTTAAGTATTCTTTTAGCTTAAATAAATCTATTGAGTTACGATAAATACTTTGTAATTTGACCAGATTCTCTAATGTTTTTGGGTTGATAATAGCCATACTATGTATTTGTGCGGCGTTTTTGAGTTGTTCTGTCAGTTCACCAGGACCAATTATTAATTTAGTACCTTGATTGAAAAGGTCGGATCGTCTTAGCGTTCCCAAATTCAAGAGTTGTACCGCAGTTAAATTAGGATTTTTTTTACCTGCCTTACATTCACCAAATAATGGGTAGGGTTTTAAGCATAATAAATCTAAACCTCCCGCTCCACCTTTATGGCAATAATCAACAGTAAATCCCAGAAACTCTAAGCTTTGACGTACTATGTTCTCAAAATCTGTCCCAGCTTGATAATTGCTTTTACCGTCATCTTCTTTTATGCTGCGATCGCCTAAAGCTGCAATTTTATCAATCCAAGCTTCTGATTCAGGTTGCTCGACAAGTTCCTTGCTACTCCAACCTAAAAATACTTTGATATCCCGATCTAATTCATTTGCGGCTGGGTGAGTAGTGGCAAGGGAGGCGATCTCACTCTGTAATTCTTCTAATTCTGGATGTAGTGGTGGTTGGCGTGTTTCTAGTTGGTGTTTGCGGAGATTAAAGATGCGATCGCTTAATACAGGGTTTACTTCAGAGATATTCAACTGCTGTGGCAAAGGCACAAAATTTCTTTGAGTGTAAATTGGCATTTCTATCTGCTGAGGTAGTAGATAGACACGTAGAAAAGCCAGAAAAATATAAGGGCGGTGCTTTAATCTTTGCTGTAATGCTTCGGTTGTCCAAATTGCTAACTCCGATAAAGAGTTTAATGATTCAGAAGTATTCAACATTTGGCAAAGTTCGCATTTAGCCCAAGCTTGAATTAAAACTTTTTCAGAACCTAAGTTAGCAAAAACCTTTTGGGCCGTTGACAAAAAACTTGAGCGGTAGTAATCCTTAAGAAGTCCTAAGTTCATCGAGATATTAGCTGGATAGAGAGCAAATTGCTCTCCTTGATTCATCCATCTCGGAGCTAAAGCTGCAATCATCTGGCCTTGGATTAACGCCTCAATGTCCGGAGCAGGTAGACTTAGAGCGATATCAAGCAAAACTATTTCACTCATTGGTCAATCAAACCATTAGAAACTTGACTAGAGGGACGTAGAATATCACAAACCAGATTATTGCTAACTGCTAGTTTTTTCTGAGTAATAAAATCCTTAATTTGAGTTTCGGTTAACTCGTAATCTTTCCCATTGGAGACAGATAGGATAGCTAAAAGGGACTTAATATCTTCGCTTTTCACCTTCACCCATTTTCCACCCAATTCTGGAGACTGGAGTTTACTTAAATACTGTTGGGCTTGAGTAGCAGTACGGCTGATTTCTTTAGAACGGACTAAGCAACCACGAGTTAGGTCAAATTTTTTATATTCCGTTAGTTTCTTTAGTCCCGCTAATACTCCATTTCCACCATTCTGCTGAATAATACTCACTCCAATCTTGGCTATTTTTCCATTTTCGTTACCAATAACTTTGAAGTCAATATAACCATTATTATCTTTTTGAGGCTTAACTTCTTCAATAGCCTGTATTGTAAATTTCTCGATTGTCTGTCCAATCGTAGTAGAAAGTACTAGTCGCATAGCATTAGCAAGTTGAGCTTTATCTTCAATCAATTTTTGTATAGACTTTTCAACTATTGTAAGCTCTTTATTAAAGGCAAGCTCAATTTCGTCAGGTGGTAAAGTCCCGAGTTTAAAGTTTTCAGCACACCATTTCAAAATTGCTCTTACGGAACTATCTTTTTTCAATTCTCTAAGTTTACTTTCTTCAAATGGATAAACTGGAGAATGAGGTTTTAGATTACGTTCTTGATAAAAATCTTTCAGCCAGAGTGTAACTAACTGAATAATAGAGTCACCATCCATTAAATGTAACTTAATTGGTTCACCTTTAGCAGATACTCGATCCACTATTCCACCAGGCATCAGCTTAATCTTCAGTTCCCAGGTATCAGGCAACATTACAGTCACAATCACAATGCCTTGACTATGTCTAGATAACTTAACATCATCTACTAGAGCCTTGATTAACCCAGCAACTAAATGCGGAGTTGTCAAACCAGCATCATTGCATTGACTTTTATGTGGTTCTATTTCATCAAAACAAATGACTACAGGCTTATATTCGCTGATTAAACTTAAAATTTGTGAAACTGTATTAAAGGCTTCAGCGTTTTGATATCGCTCCTCATTGCTATAATTCGGTAGTCCCATAGCATTAGCCTCTACTTCAACCAGAGCTTTGCCAGATAACCACCGAACGGCAGAGAGAGCATACTCTTCTGAAAGAGTCCAGAAAATAGCACGGATAATGTAGGGATCGCTCCGTTTTATTTTGCGGAATTTAGATGATAAGTCATCTACCCATTTTTTGTTTTGTGCGACTAAGTTATTGGGGTGATTAAATGTTTCGACTACTTTTTTAGCAGGAACGTTGTCAGCATTGGGATTTAGGGATTTCCAAACTTGATTAGCCATAGCTGCGGCTAGTTCCTGCCACTGTGTTACCTTTTCGCTGCCAGTGTAGTCAAGGCTGTCTGCCAAGCTTTGCAGAAATTGATAATTAACTAAATTTAAATCATATTTCTCCACGCCTGCGTAAACAAACAAGCCAATGCCCTTAACTTCAAGACGACGGCGAATACGACTAAGCACATGGCTCTTCCCAGATCCTCTGCTAGAGCGCCGGTCAAGTAATCATTGAGTCCGGGAGGTTGGTTAGTGTGAGTGGG
>JAQYWN010000045.1 GCA_029379265.1 Rhizonema sp. NSF051 | reverse complement strand
CCTGTAAAAATAAATCAGGATTAATTTTTATTGTACTTTGTGTAGATAGTTTGGAATCTGCGGAGATCTGGCTATATGCTCCTATATCTTCATCTCGATTTCAGAGCGTAGTCCAGGGTAGAGTTGAGCTTAAAAATATATTTCTTAATACAGAAGATGCTTTTGTCTATCAGGTAGAAATCCCTTATGAAGATGAACTGAATGCTATTGTTAAAACTGTTGATTGTAATGAAATACCAGATGAATATTTGCCAGGATAAGGGCAATTAATTCAATCTGAAGATAGTTGTACTCATATTGATATTGAAACAGTTTCTACACAAAAAACAAGAGAAATTATAGACTTTATTTTACAGTTTCCAGAGAAAGAGATTGCGGAAACTCCTGTAGGTGATTTGGGGTTAACCTTATATTCTTTACAAGAAACAATTGATGCTATAGGACAAGTAAAGCTAGGGAAATCAGAAAGCCACATAATACAACCAGAAGTAAAGCAAAAGACTCAAGTAGTTATGTCGGGTGTATTTAGTGGTTCATTTGGAATGCGTATAGAAGGAACTGTATATGAACAAGATAGTTTAGGCTTAGGAGAGTCTTTCTTAGGGCAATGCTTAAAAGAATTTGTACAGTTAATAAATCTTGGGGCGAATATCTTTATGTCAACTACTTTTACTTAACCAGCGCTCTAGTTTGTTTAGGTTTCAATTTCTAAATTCTTGAGTGCAGCGATCGCATGTAATCTTACCGAATCATTTGGATCTACCAACATTGCGGTTAATGGTTCGACAGCCTGCTGATTGCCTAAGTGTCCTAACGATAGAGCGATCGCGCTTTTGACTGTAGCAATCTCAACCCCCGGATGCTGAGATTGCAGTATTTCTAGTAAAATCTCCGTTGCTTTACAAGTGTTGTCAGGCGACTGTACTCGCCCTAAAACCTTGACAATTTCCTGCCACAATGGTATAGATTCTAGTTTATGAAATGCCTGTTGCAGATACTCCAAGCCAGATAAAGTTTCTACCCAAGACATGCCACGGATAGCTTCTAACTGTAACTTTATTGGTGTGTGAGGCGACATCAGCAACTGAAATAATTGCTCAGCAACAGCGTCACAACGCATCCGAGAAAGGGCCGTTACTGCTGCACAACAAACATCTTCGTCTAAGTCATAAAGCTTGGATTGTAACCTCTTCACCAAATCTAATTCTGAACATAAGTCAGGGCGAAAACCTAAACCTAGCACTGCTTCTCGCCTGACTGTTGCAGATACATCATTCAAAATATTCAAAAGCACTGGTGGTACGCGATCGTCATGAAAGCTACCCAATGCCTCAACAGCTACAGCCCGTACAGCAACTTGTGAATCTTGCACGACACTTAACAGAGGTGGGATAATTCCAGGTTGGCGGATAAAGGAAAGTGATTGCACCGCTAACAGTCGTGTATCTTTGTGTGCTAATAATTCCGTCAAGGCAGTAATAGCCTGTGTACCCATCTGCCCCAGCACAGATGCTGCCATTACCCGGAGTTCTTCATTTTCACCTTTTTTGATTAATTCAACCAAAGGTGCAACAGCATCAGGCTTTTTCAGTTCTCCTAAGATCTGTACTGCATACCATTGTAATTCTTCGTCAGGGTCTTCATTTTCTATAATATCTACCATTGGGAGGATGACGATAGTCTCAAAGTATTTAAAGACCTTAAATATCTCCCAGCGTTGCTGAAAATCCCCTTCCTTTAAAACTGCAAGAGATAATTTCAGCAAATGTTCCCGATTTTTATAAATATCTGGATCTTTTGAGTTTTCGCCCAGAATTAACTGTTGTAAGTATTGACTCAACGATAACCAGTCATATGCATCATATGCAGCCTGCGCCTGCATCAAAAGCTGATTAATATTATCCATGTGTGGAGTTAGTTGTTAACTATATAATTACCCCTAAAACTTTTATTTCACTAAAACTGAATTGCCTTCTATCTTCGCTGCATAAATTTTGAGTGGTTCTGTTGCAGGACCTCTTTGTACTTTGCCATCTACCCCAAATTCTGCACCATGACAGGGACATTGGAATTTTTTAGCATTGCCCTTCCATTGCACTGTACAACCTGCGTGAGTACAGGTAGGGTTAACTGCGACCGGATTGGTTTTGGACGCATCCACAACCATAACCGGACCTAATGGTGAGTTTTTGTCAAGCAACTGACCTTTCTTTTTTAGCTCGTCTAATGTCCCGATAGTTTGCCAATTTCCAGATGCTTGGGAAGAACAAGCCGCTATGACGACAGATAAATAACTTCCTACCCAACCCACTCCAAAGCCAGTGATGAAATGACGACGATTTATAGCCACGGAAAAATTTTGAAACATTATGAGTTGATTTTACTCACAGCCATGAATGATCCGAAAGGCAAATAAGCCATCATTTTAGAAGTTCTGACCGAAAAGCAGGTAGGGTAAAGCGGAAGTTCTACTCAAAACTTAGCACTCTCTTAACTTACAACTCATATACCCACTACCTTCACTCTTTATTGCGGAAAACGCATAGAATCATTGTCTTTTACGCAAGACTATAAAGTTTTTGTAACAACACATACGTTTTTTCAGTTTACATAACATTAACTTAAGGTTTATCTAATAAATCACACTCCTCAGCTGCATCCTTGTTGATTCAACAGGGATAGCGATCAATAACTTGCACGCGAAAATTAGCTCATGACAGAAACAGCAACTACCACAGCTAGCTTAAACAAGTTCGAGAAATTGAAGGCAGAAAAAGATGGACTCGCTGTGAAAGCCGAGATTGAGAAGTTTGCCTTCTTGGGCTGGGAGGCAATGGATGCGACTGATCGCGATCATCGACTCAAGTGGGTAGGTGTGTTCTTTCGTCCAGCTACTCCTGGCAAGTTTATGATGCGGATGCGGATACCTAACGGCATTCTTACAAGCAATCAGATGCGCGTGTTAGCGTCCGTGGTACAGCGTTACGGTGATGATGGTAACGCTGATATTACTAGCAGGCAGAATATCCAATTGCGAGGCATCCGAATTGAAGATTTGCCAGATATCTTTAATAAATTGAACGCAGTTGGCTTGACTAGTATACAGTCAGGAATGGACAACGTCCGCAACATCACAGGCGATCCAGTGGCAGGGTTGGATGCGGATGAGTTGTTCGACACGCGAGAGTTGGTGCTACAAATTCAAGACATGATCACCAGCAATGGCGTTGGTAACCCAGAGTTTAGTAACCTTCCAAGGAAGTTCAACATTGCAATTACTGGCGGACGAGATAATTCAGTTCATGCTGAAATCAACGACTTAGCTTTCGTTCCTGCCTTTAAAAATAGTGCTGAGTACCCAGTTCTGACGTTTGGCTTCAACATCCTCGTCGGTGGCTTTTTCTCTGCAAAACGTTGTGAAGCGGCTATTCCTTTGAATGCTTGGGTACCACCTGAAGATGTCGTAGCTGTATGTAGAGCTATTTTGGAAGTTTATCGCGATCGCGGCTTACGTGCTAATCGGCAAAAATCTCGTCTGATGTGGTTGATAGACGAATGGGGTGTAGAAAAGTTCCGTTCGGAAGTTGAAAAGCGATTAGGTAAGCCGTTATTGTCTGCTACAGAACAAGACGAAATTAACTGGGAAAAACGCGATCATATCGGGGTATATAAACAAAAACAATTTGGATTGAACTACGTAGGGTTGCACATTCCTGTAGGACGGTTGTATGCTGATGATATGTTTGAAATTGCTCGTCTGGCAGAGGTTTATGGCAACAGCGAAATTCGGCTTACGGTAGAGCAAAACCTAATTATTCCCAACATACCAGACTCGCAATTAGCAACATTTTTAACTGAAATTTTACTGACTAAATTTAAAACTCAGCCCGAACCTTTGACGCGATCGCTAGTTTCTTGTACAGGCTCACAGTTTTGTAACTTTGCCCTCATTGAAACTAAAAACCGCGCTTTGGAAATGATTAAAGCGTTGGAAGCAGAGTTGAAACTGACTCGTCCGGTACGAATTCACTGGACAGGATGTCCTAACTCTTGCGGACAGCCTCAAGTCGCAGATATTGGCTTAATGGGAACCAAAGCTCGCAAAAATGGCAAAGCTGTAGAAGGGGTTGACATATATATGGGGGGCAAAGTAGGCACTGAAGCACATTTGGGAACTTGTGTCACTAAAGGCGTTCCCTGCGAAGACTTGCAACCAGTATTGCGTTCCCTCCTAATCGAACACTTTGGCGCAAGCTTACTTGAAGCAGTCATTACACCTAACAACTAACAACTAACATTTCAATTTCTAATTTAGGAAACCTTAATGATCAAAGGCTTATTTTCATTTAACGGTCGTTACCGCATCTTACACCTGACTTGGTTTGCCTTCTTTCTCACATTTATATGTTGGTTTAACTTTGCGCCGTTTGCCACAACCATTGGCACAGAATTACATCTGGAGAAAGCGCAAATTTCAACACTAGCTATCTGTAACGTGGCGCTGACGATTCCAGCGCGAATTATTATTGGTATGCTGCTGGATCGCTTCGGTCCAAGGATTACGTACTCAATTTTGCTCAGCTATGCTGTGGTACCCTGTTTGATTACGGCAACGGCACATGACTTCAATCAATTGGTTTGGAGTCGTCTGTTAATGGGAATTGCCGGCTCGGGTTTTGTCGTGGGAATTCGCATGGTGTCCGAGTGGTTCCCGCCGAAAGAAATTGGCAGCGCTCAAGGAATTTATGGCGGTTGGGGTAACTTTGGTGCTGCTGCCGCTGAGTTTGGATTGCCAATAGTCGCATTAATTACAGCTTTTTTAAGTGGAAATGCGACAAACTGGCGTTTGGCGATCGCCTTAAGCGGTATTGTTGCCGCTCTTTATGGCGTGTTTTATTACAATAATGTTCAAGACACGCCAACCGGAAAAGTTTACAAGAAACCCAAGAAAAACGGTGCGATGGAAGTGACTAGTGTTAATAGTTTTGTGGCACTGTGTCTCACGAATTTGGGATTAATTTTAGGTTTGGCTTTGCTAACTTGGCGTTTGGCTCAACCAAAGATTCACTTCATCAATCAGTCGCAAATGTACGTTGTGTGGGTACTGTTAGCAGGATTGTATGCTTTCCAAAGCTACAAAGCGTGGCAAGTTAACCGAGAGATGCTGGTTGGAAGAAAAGTTTACCCTCCATCTGAACGCTATGAATTTCGCCAAGTTGCTCTGTTAAATTTTACCTATGTCAGCAGTTTTGGCTCAGAATTGGCTGTCGTTTCCATGTTGCCGACTTTCTTTGAGAATACTTTTACTCTCAATCATGTTACGGCTGCATTAATTGCTTCGTCATATCCACTGTTAAACTTTATCTCTCGTCCTGGCGGTGGCTACATCTCAGATCGCCTTGGTAGCCGGAAGTGGACTTTGACAGTCACGACAGCCATCATCGGCTTTGCTTATCTGAATATGAGCCTGATTCGTAGTAACTGGGCTATACCACTTGCGATCGCCGCCTGCGTATTATGCGCCGCCTTTGTCCAGGCAGGATGTGGTGCTACATTTGGCATGGCTCCTTTAATTAAGAAAGAAATTACCGGTCAAATTGCTGGTAGCGTGGGTGCTTACGGTAACTTAGGCAGTGTGGTTTATCTGACAGTTTTCAGTTTAACCAATCCAGTGACACTGTTTCAAACGATGGGAGTTACAGCGCTCATCTGCTCCTGCTTGTGTGCCTTCTTCCTCAAAGAACCAAGAAATTCCTTTGCCAGTGAGGATTTCACTGAATCACAGGGATTGGTAAACCAAAATGTCATCCTAGCTGAAGAATAGGATTAAAAGCTTTAGTCAATCACAAAGCATTTAACAATAAGCGTGTAGAGACGTTAGCTCGGTAAGTATTCACGGCTCTACACGCACAAATATTCGTGTTTTCGTTCTTGAAGCAGCACAAAAATTCTTTAAGTGCCGCTATTTAAATTGAAAAATGACTTCACAGTGATTCTTCTGAACTTACCCTCAGCAATCTTTCAACATTTAGCCAATCGGATGAACACGGTATAACTACCATGACTGAATCTACCAAAACATTATGTCCCTATTGTGGTGTTGGCTGTGGATTAGAGGTTTCGCCACCTGCACAACAGGGCAAACAAACTCATCGAGATAGCCAAGGAAATCCGATTTGGCGAGTGCGGGGAGACAAAGCACACCCATCCAGTCAGGGTATGGTTTGTGTTAAGGGCGCTACTATAGCTGAGTCTTTAGATAAAAGTAGACTGCGTTACCCAATGGTACGAGACTCCTTGGATCAGGAGTTCCGGCGTGTCAGTTGGGATGAAGCTTTTAATATTATCGTTAAACGCATTCAAACAGTGCGCTACACTCAGGGACCAGAAGCAATATGTATGTATGGCTCCGGTCAGTTTCAAACTGAGGACTACTACATAGCGCAAAAACTCATGAAAGGATGTCTGGGTAGTAATAATTTTGATGCCAATTCTCGCTTATGTATGTCCAGTGCGGTAGCTGGGTACATTCAAAGCTTTGGTTCAGATGGTCCTCCCTGCTGCTACGACGATTTAGAGTTAACCGACTGTGCGTTTTTAATTGGGACCAATACGGCTGAATGTCACCCCATTGTTTTCAACCGATTGGAGAAGTACCACAAAAAGAACCGCAAAGTCAAAATGATTGTGGTCGATCCGCGTCGCACACAGACTGCAGTTGCAGCTGACTTACATTTAGCCATTCGTCCAGGTACAGATATCGACTTGTTAAATGGCATTGCACATTTATTAATGCGCTGGGGCTATATAGATGTCGGCTTCATCGACGACTGCACCAGTCACTTTCCCGCATACGCTGAGGTGATTCGGCATTATTCCCCAGAAGTCGTGGCTGCTTGCTGTGGGATCAGTATTCAGGATTTAGAAACAGCCGCTCGGTACTGGGGTGAATCTGAACGAGTCCTTTCCCTGTGGTCAATGGGTGTGAATCAATCATCAGAGGGTACAGCTAAGGTAAGAACTATTATTAATTTGCACTTAATGACCGGACAGATTGGTAAGCCAGGGACAGGACCTTTCTCTCTGACAGGTCAACCAAACGCTATGGGCGGACGGGAAGCCGGAGGTTTAGCTCACTTGTTACCTGGTTATCGGACAGTGCAAAATGCCCAGCACCGAACCGAAGTTGAGAAGTTCTGGGGAATCAAGCAAGGACAGATTTCGCCTCATCCTGGTCTCTCTGTTTGGGAAATGATAACTGCACTAGAAAATAACAGTGTGGGGTTACTCTGGATTGCTGCTACCAATCCCGCAGTCAGTATGCCAGATTTGGAGCGGACTAAGAAGGCTTTGCGGCGATCGCCTTTTACGATCTATCAAGATGCTTATCACCCGACAGAAACTACAGCTTACGCTCATGTCCTACTTCCTGCAAGCCAGTGGAGTGAGAAAACAGGCGTGATGACGAATTCTGAACGGATGGTCACTTTATGTTCGGCATTCCGCATTCAACCAGGTGAAGCCAAAGCAGATTGGGAAATTTTTGCAGAAGTTGGACGTCGGTTAGGCTTTTTACAAGAGTTTGCCTTTGCTAACTCAGGAGAAGTTTATGCTGAGTTTGTCAAACTGACTGGCGATCGCCCTTGCGACATGACAGGGATCAGTCACGACCAACTGCTACAAGGTCCGATACAGTGGCCCCACCCCTCAAATAGTGCTGAGTACCGAGTGCTGAGGAGCCAGCGCCGTGCGGGGGTTCCCCCCGTTGAGGCGACTGGCGTTGCTGAGTTAGAACAAACAGAAGAAAAAAACATTCGACACCTCAACTCATCTCAGGACTCACTCAGGACTCAACTCAGCACTCAGCACTTAGGACTCAGGACTGGAAAGAGGCTTTACACCGATCTCCGTTTTCATACTCCTGATGGACGCGCTCGATTTGCGGCATACCACTCGCGGGGACTGGCAGAACCACCAGATCCTAATTATCCTTTTATATTGACAACTGGACGAGTTTACGGACACTGGCACACTCAAACACGTACTGGTCATATTGAAAAAATCCGTGTCATGCATCCACAACCGTTTATTGAGATTCATCCTCGCGACGCGGCTACGTTGGAAATTACAAATAACATGTTAGTAGAAGTGCGATCGCGTCGGGGAAAAGCTAAATTTCCGGCGCTCGTAACCAAGGCGATCGCTCCTGGTACAGTATTCGTTCCCATGCATTGGGGTGCATTGTGGGCAGATAATGCTGAAGCCAACGCTCTTACCCATCCTGAATCTTGCCCTGATTCCGGACAACCAGAATTAAAAGCTTGCGCGGTGCAGCTTGTACCTGTGGGTGTCGAGTTAACAATTAGTAACTATCAACTACTACCCTCAGAATGTTAAGCTGCTAAATACTGGGGATACGATACAGATTTCGTTCTCTTAGCTATAGCAGCAATGAAACAGAAGAAGAAACCGCCCTTTAAATACAACAAAGGGCAAATTAGCAATGCGTTGACGAACAGTAACTTACAGCAGAGGCTACTTCAATTGCTATCTTCAATCAACCTCATAGATTAATCTATGGGGTTTTTATTTTTGCATTTGACTTTTCAATAAAAACTGGGGGGCAAGGCAGATGAGGAAACTACTAAAGCGAATTTTACAAGCGACCAAAGATGACAACTTCATGCACGCGATTGAAAATGTAGAGGTAATAGTTTCCAAAGTTCTCTCGATTTTTCTAGTCTTGGTCATTTTAGTAGTCATTGTGGATTTGGGGTTTTTTCTAGCTAGAGAGTTATTTATTCCGAATCATGGTTCATTTAACTCAAAACTATTGAATATTTTTGGACTATTTTTGGAAGTTTTGATTGCTTTAGAAATTTTAGAAAATATTACGTCTTATCTACGAAAACATGTTTTTCAAGTTGAATTAGTTATTGTGACCTCTTTAATCGCCGTTTCCAGAAAAATTATCATTCTTGATCCGGAAAAACTAAAAGGCATCGATATCATTGGTCTAGGAATTACAATTCTTGCTTTATCAATAAGCTATTGGATTATTCGCAGTAGTAATGCTAAAAATCAAAATTAAACAGCGTGCAATATTATGGTCTTTTTTAAATTTGAATCAGATTTTGTTGATTCTCTACGTTGCATTCCCATGCAAGTACGCTACAAACTTGATACCTGCGGCATTAAATTCAAGTTATCCGATTGGAATCATTTGAAAAAAGAAGAGCGCGAAGCTTTGGTTGAAAAACCTTGCTCAAGAGAAACAGAAATACAAGCATATCGCGAAGAACTCCAACGGCTGATTTCACAACGGACTGGTACACAAGCTACCGAATTACCCATCGATCCCCATCCGGGATGGCTGGACGCTACCACTGTGCCAGCCAACCTTCAAGAGAAAGTTATAGAATTAGGTTTACGTCTCACACTTCAACAGTGGGTGGCGTTAACTCCCTTGCAGCGTTTTGCCTTAATTAAACTGAGTCGCCCCGGACATGAAAACGAAAACTTTCCTAAAGCAATGGCGGAATTTAATTTGCATTAAGGGGACAGGAGTCACGCGCCTCAAGGGAGCGAAGTCACTCATTCAAAAGTTAAAAGTCAAACATTTTGAACCCTATAAATAAATAATGGTGCTAAAATCCGTTTTTCTTTTTTGAATGAGTGAATGAGTGAATGAGTGACTTTGATCGGAGCGAGTGGTCACTATTTAGGATAAACAGACGGTAAGTGAAGCTATATTGTATTTAGCAAACAAGCATCGGAGATGCGGCCGGGGTGACGAACTGTAACTTAGTCCCGACTAACCTCTAATCATTACTACTCATTTTTGGGTAAGGGAGTTGGCTTTTGTGTTTGTGTTAAAATCATGTCACGTTCGACTAGTGCTGTCCTTGTAACGCTCAGTTAAGTGTGAAACTTAAAAGACATTTACTACAAACTAGTTTTATCCAATTGAATAAATTCTAAGTCTTGTGCTGAAAATTGTTTCAGGATCTCTAACTGGGGGCTAGTGGTCAAAGTTTCAGAGCGAAAAAGCGAAGAGACTAAGTCGAAAGACGCTTCTAGTTGAGCTAACTTATACCGTGGAGTTTAGCTTGTACAATGAAGTCTACTTGTGATGAGCAGATTTGAACAGGTTTTTAGAAGCGCTTAAGTCCTTAGCCTTGTCAAGGTACACGCCCTTGCACCTTAAAAATTTCTCCTTTGTATGAACGCGTCTACCCAGCAGGTGCAACACTCGAGAGTGTCTACGTGGTTAAAAATCTTTTTGAACTGCGTAGACACTCTCAGAAAACAAAGGACAAATGTCGAAAATTAACTTTTAATTTTCTGCGGTTTTTAGCCACCCTGATAAAGCTAGGTTAAGTACTATGGCTAATTGATGTCACGCCGCCCTTGGCGGCAAGGCAGCTATGCTGAAGGCAGAGGGCAGCTATGTAATCCCCAAAACTAAAGTTAGGGACATGAAATATATAAGTAGTACATTTTGTATTATGGATCTCGAAATACATGTTTTCACGCGTTACATAAATAAATTTAGGTGCTTGAAACCCTGTGGCAGAGAGATTTTGAAAAATTTCTTACATAGCTGCCTTCTGCCCTCTGCCCTCTGTCTTTCTTCGGTCACTTTTTAGAAACACCCTGTAACTTGATGACGGGCAAAAACTCAAGACAGAATGCATTTGTGCAGCTAGTGTCTGGTAATGGAGCAATAGGGTCAGAATCTCGCTACTTGTTGCTTCCTGGTAAAGAAGTAGTCATTGGACGCGACCCGAGCTGCCAAGTTGTCTTGGATGCCATGAAGTATAGAATGGTATCTCGTCGTCATGCGATGATACGTCCTGTGTCTTTATCCTCAGATAACGTACACAGTTGGATACTCTGCGATCTAGATAGCGCTAACGGCACTTATCTGAATGGACAACGATTACATGATTATCAGCAACTCTTCGCAGGCGATCGCATAACTCTAGGTTATGATGGTCCTGAATTTCAGTTCGAGTATGAACACAGTTATCAGCCTAACACGCTGACTCAACCTGTAGGTACATCACTTCCGCCACCAACCAACTATAGCTACCACTCCACTTCCAACCCTGACTCTATTAGCTTTACTCAACTCTTTCCTATTATTTCTACAGGCAAAGATTTAACTCGTAAAGCTTACCTTGTACCAGGAGGACTTACAGTGATATTCGTGGTACTAATGTTTGCCACTGTAGGTAATCCGCAAACAAATCAAATTATCGTAGCCACTTATATAGCGTTTGCTGCTTACTACTTTATTTACCAGTTATGTGGCAAACATAAGCCTTGGTGGGTACTCTTAGGCTCGGCAATGGTTACAGCATTGATTTTGCTCAGTCCGGTATTAGATTTATTTATCTTTATATTTCGTGGGATCTTACCCGGTAACGTACCAACAGAAAATCAGTCGATTACCTTTACAGAGTTGCTGATCCGACACTTTTTTGGTGCTGGCTTGATGGAAGAATTCCTGAAAGCACTACCAGTGCTAGGAGCTTTTTTTGTCGGCCGACTACTACCGTCTCCTTGGCGTGAGCGGATCGGGGTCTGGGAACCTTTAGATGGTATTCTTCTAGGAACGGCTTCTGCCGTCGCCTTCACTCTGTTAGAAACTCTCGGACAGTACGGACCAGAAGTGACTCAACGTTTTGCGGAACAGGCAGGGGTAGGAGCTGGCGATCTGGCAGGTTTGCAACTGGTGATTGCGCGAATTTTAGGTTTACCTGCAGGACACATGGCGTACAGCGGATATCTCGGTTATTTTATTGGTTTGGCTGTGCTTAAGCCAAGTAAAAGTTGGCAAATCTTGTTTGTTGGATATCTCAGTGCAGCAGGACTGCACGCTTTGTGGAACGCAACAGGAGCTATCAACGGTTTACTTCTAGTCGTTGTGGGAGTATTGTCTTATGCCTTTTTAATGGCAGCAATTCTTAAGGCAAGAGCACTATCACCAACAAGATCGCAAAATTTTGCTACCCGCTTTCTCGGACCAAGATAAGAGAATGGAATTGAAGTCAAAATAATTTCAAACTAGACCATTCGTAATTCGTAATTGTCACTTCAACCATAAATGCGTATGCGTAAAAAGTAAGCATTCAGCTATCAGCCGTCAGCTATCATTCAGACATTTTTTCTTTTGAAAAATGAAGTTGCTGACGGTTGAATGCTTATTAGCATAAAAAAGAAATAATTGTGCTTGGCTCCATTCATAAATTCAGTTACTAGTAGCCGTTAATTCCGATTCACACTCTCCAGTCCGACGCGTAAGTTGGCGTGAATCAACATGACTTTACCTGACGGGGTATTAATTGAAAGAGAGTTTAGTTGTTACTCGGACCAATGAACATGTCAACGAATGGTGACATATTTAGGTTCTATTGGCTCAACCTACTCCTTTTTTTAGGAAGTATAAATTTAATCTTCGTTTTGAAAGTTTTTTAGTTGAGTGAGAGCATGGTAAGCGATCGCTACACTTACTTTTGCCTGCTCAATTTCCGATAACGTTGTCCACTCACGACTACTTTCAACTTTATTCTGTACAAATTCAACGTTTTCTTGGGCTTTACTTCGCGTGGCATAGGTATAAGAACGAGCGAAGACTAACAAATCTTCCGAGCCCCAAGCAGGTAGTACAGCTTGAACGCATTTAACTAATCGATCATTTATAGATTGCGTGGAATTAAATATTTCCGTTGCTTTTCGGGCAATCTTATCCAACCAACCTTCAGGTATGCGGGAGCCAAAACTTTTATGTAAAGTTTCATGAAGTTGAGTTTCAGCAATTGTTGGTATATCACCATCATCGTTTTTGTAGTTTAACCATAGATGATCTAGTTGGTTGTATAAAGCTTGCGATCTCTCGTTCAGTTCTTCATCAAGCAAATCCTGAATAATAAACTGCTGTTCTAGTTGGAGAAAATATGTTTCTGACTCCTCATCAACTGGGTTCCAGGGATAAGTTCCGTCATCAGGTTTCATTAGAGCTTCTAAAAGTTCTAATTCAACTTGAGATGGTAAGGTATCAGAATTTTCCAAACCATTGATTTTAGGAACCATATGTCGTCTCCGAAGTAATTTATTGGCGATGATTACAGCTACATTTGCCAAAACCTATTTTCCGCAGTAAAAATTTGATTTTGCAGAAAATCGTATACTAGATATGCGGGTGGGTGCCAAAAGTCAAAAAAATTGTTTTGTCCCTTAATTTGAGGACTCTTCAATCCAAAATTCCCAAGGCAGACTTTTATTACTACCAAACTTTAACTGCATTCCCGATTCTAGAGGAACTTCCTGACGGTGGATTTGCTCCCAACCATGAGAACGAAAAATCCAGGTTGTGCCGTAGGTGGATAAATCTTGTAAGTAATAAGTTCGCACCGGACTAGATCCTCTGAGAGTATTCCGCCACAAAATTTTAGCGTGGTTTCTAGAAATCGAGGGTTCTGGGATAACAATATCATTATCTTGTGTGCGGCCGATACGAGTGATTCCTGGTTTGAGCGAACAAGTTCGACCCGATGGTGAGAGACTTCGCAACAAAGCGGTAGGAACTAGAGAACCCATCCCGATGATAGAAGTTTCTGGTAATTCTGTAATCCCTTCATCAAAACTCTTAATGAGTTCACCATGATAATGTGGATGGAGATAGAGGACTGGTAAAGTCCAAGCTTGTCTATTAAATTTATAAAGCGTTAATAACTGTTGCCTTGCTAATGCCACAGCTTCATCAATTGGCTTGCGCATTCGCAAAGCCTGAGCAAAGATTTGGATAAAGCTGTGACTTTCTTCATCAGTAATTTCATCACGCATACCTAGTACTGCTGGTACACCTTGACGAATCAGTACTTCTGCCAAACTGCTATTGGTGATTGCATGTCTGTCAATAGCCGCAGGTTGCGCTCCCCAACAAGCATTAAAGACTGCCAGTTTTACACCTGTACGGGTTAAAACTTTTGCCAATTCCATGCCATTGAGTGTCGTATTTTGACGCATAAACAACATACCTCCGTCTGGTCCCGGCAGACCATGACCTGCATAAAATAACACATTATAAGCGTTAGTTTCTAATTCTTCGATCAACTCTTGAGGCGTTGGTTGTAGAAGTGTTTTCACCATACAAGGTGCATATCCTTGAGAATTGCCATTTCCGGAAACAGCATTTGAAAGAGTTTTTTTCAGAAGATGTGCTTCCTGTTCCAGTTGTAGCGGACGCTTCTCTTCATTTTCGCCTAAAATCAACAGGATATTTAATGCCTGGTCCGTGCGCAAATACGGTAGGGGCTCGACTTCACTAGTGGTGCGACTAAATAAGATAGGTTGAACTAAGGAGATTGGGGATACCCCTGCTCCGCGCTGCATAATTTCCCAAGGTAGGGCAATGAGATCCGGATCGCGAATTTCTAATTGAAAGCGTAAACGAGTATGCTGTCCCATCGCGATTCCAAGACTGCGTTCGAGACTATTAAGAATTGGTCCATCAAATACCCAGTTCCACAAGCTAATTCCTAAGTGTTGCATCAAACGAACACTGTAATTGTTAGCACTTCCAGTGGCAGGGGGTAAAATCGATTCTAGCGGTTGTGGGGAAGAAGGCCCACCACCAGATCTGGGAGAAATGTCTAAGCCACTATGATTGGCAAACATCTCCTGCCAAGCATGCCAGGTTTGAGTCAGGTGTTGGGGCCAGACACAGTCATGCAAAACATGACCACTCGGATAGGGAGCGTTCAGCACCCAAATAGCGAAATTGTCAGAACCAGTGTGGACGAGACGGGCGATCGCCAGATTCAGGGAGAGCATGGATTCATTTTTTGACGAAAAGGTAAAGTCAAACAATTTCTAATAATAATTTTAAAAGGCTGGATTTTTGCCTTTTGAGTTTTTTATTCAAAGACATTGATAAAGTCTTGCTAATACGCTTTCGATAAGCTTAGAACATTGGGAGAAACCCTGGCTAACCTCAACAGATAATACTTTTTAATTTTTAATTCCAAGGGAGCAGTACTAGCTTACGGTGAATCACGTTTCGCTCCGGGTTGAAGGGTTGACGGAACTGAAGATTCCCGATTATAAAGACATTTATTTGAATCTTTTGGTGGCAAGAGCGAGATCGAGTATTTAATTTTGGAGAGATAAGTCGATCCGGTATCTCCTGGTTTTAGAGAAGGTTTGGCTGGAGTTGATGCCGCTATATGTGGAGTTTCGGTGTTTTTTGGGATTGATGTCGGTGTAGCTGGAACTTGGCAAACCCTTAGTTGTAAGTGAGGATCTGAGTGTGAGTCATCAACGGTATCGATTGAGATCACTTGTAAAAGACTATACTGTGGGGCGATTGCTTCCCCAGTTGAGTCCGTCGTCGTGCTTAATGATATTGGATTATTCGTTTTTATAAACGATCCTTTATTTAGTTTGTCAAATGATTCTGATGAGGATGCAGTCACGCCTGGAGAGCGAGAACCTTGAAACGGATTTGGTTGAATGAGTTTTGAGATCGTCTGCCATCGCTGTTGGATCAGTAAAGTTAGTAAACCTGCTCCCAAAGCTAGTACTAATGGTATGACCAACTGTAATGGTATTTTGTGACCTTTAGGAGGTGCTGTGTCTGAAAGGACTTGAGTTTTCTGGTTTTGACTGCGATTTTGTGTAGCAGCTGACGTTCGATAGCTAGAATTATTAGCTGGTGTTGATGAAGGATGAGCAAGATCTGCTTTCAAATTTGATTTTGGTTCTGAGTATTTGACTTGATAATGTAATAAAGCAATTGTGACGTTATCATGACCATTCTGATGATTAGCAATTTCTACTAGTGTATCTACTACATCAGTAACATTTTTTTTCTCAGTCAGAATTGGTAATATTTCTGTTTCCCAGTGCTGTTCTACACGGTCAAAGTCGCTTAACCCATCAGAACAAAGAAGGAAAACACAGTCTTCATCAAGGATAAACCGCTGGATTGTCGGATGCAATGAAGTACTGGGACTCATACCCAAGGCTTGCACTAGAGAGCCAGAGGCACCTTGCCGCACGGCATCTCGGTATGTAGCATAGCCTAGCCGTACTTCACGAGAGGCAACATCATCGTCGAGGGTAACTTGATAGCATCCGTGCCGGGTCATCCAATAGGCACGACTATCACCCACATGAGCGGTGTACATTTCGTGAGCAACAGGCAATGCCATCACTAGGGTTGTACCCATACGTTGACGTCCGTGGCGATGTTCGCTATCATTACGCTGACTGATCTTATCGTTAGCATCTGCTGCTGCTTGTTCTAAATCTGTTAGCACTATAGAGGGATTTACACAACGCTCAGAGGAAAGTTTTGTCAGATGCTGTGTTTGCTGCTGAATAGTCTCTATGGCTAAATTTGATGCTATGTTACCTCCCTCGTGTCCACCAATACCATCACAAACAATGACTAAGGCTTCAAGGTTCGGTGGCTTATCAATTATGCTTCCACTTGATGGGTAACACGCATCCTCGTTACGTTGGCGACTGGGACCAGTATCGCTCTTGGTAGCAATTTTAATAGTGGGTGTTTGCGATCGCCCTATTTCTACGAGTCCTTTATCTAAAATTGCCAAAAGTTCGTCACTTGAGCTAATTTCTCCCTCAACAAGATGACGGCAGATTTCTCTCACAAATTCAGATATGGCTGGTTTTGTTTTAGGCACTAATTGCTGCCAAAACTCCCCCAATTGATGTAATTCAGGTGAAGAAGGCTCATCAGCTCGTAATTCCAGCAACCGTAACAGAGATCCTTCTGCCCTAAGTAACTGCGAGTCAAGTAAGCTAGATGCGACATTTTCACTTTTGAGAGGTTGCCAGAGTTCTGCCATCTGCCACAACCAATTAAGTTGGCGCATCGATGTAGCATCACTCCAAGCAGTAAATAAGGAACGACAAGGCTGCACTTCTTTTTCGCTATCTTGTCGAAGCGGAGATTTTTCTAAAAGCAAAATTTCTTGCTTTGTTTTCCCATTGTTTAAAGACAGGACTCCATACACCTGAGGTACGTGTAAACGGTAGGGAATCAGCCTGAGATAAGCTCTGATTGTTTGTAAACTCTCTACGTCTGGTGCTTGAGGCACTAAACCGGGTTTGGTATCTAGAAAAATAGAGTTGCTGATCGCTAAATAGCGATCAGCAAATATTTCTCCAGGATTACCGACGCTTTTTCCGGATGCCACAGCCCACAGGTAACGTTTTGGTAAGGGAGTACGGCATTTTTGGCAAAAGTTATTGCTTAGCGGGTTGGCAGCCAGACAAAGTTCATTTGAGCAGTAGAGTGTCGTTGCCGCATCATTTTCCATAGTCTTCGCACCAGTCAGCGCTTGGCATTTTCTTCAACAGCATCACATGCGGCTTTTTGACCGCTTTCTTTAACTTGATATCCCCAAATTTCCTGGCTTACGATCTTAACTTGCCGATTAAACTAAGTGCTAACACTGGCTAACCAGATCCAAAAGATACAAGCTCCTCACTAAACATTTAGAGGTTACTTACACCCTACGAACGGTGAATGCTCCTACTTTAAGCTCTCGCAATGCTACGCGTTATAGAACCATCCTCTCATATTTTAGAAATGAAATTCTCCTTTACCCTTTTTTGACAAATTCCTCCATCAGAAAGATGAGGTAATGCCAATCTTTCTATAGTTTATAAGTAGGTGAGCGTCAATCAACGTAAGTTAAAGCTAGCTCAAGAAAATTTAACTTAAAGAGGAAATTTCCTAGCTAGTTAATCATAAGCCATATCTAAAACTGATGTTTATTGCCACACCTACCACCACACCTACTACAGTTAAGAGCAAATTTAACACATTTTACCAGTGAGAATGTAATGGAAGATAACAAAGAAAAAGATATTCATCGTTCAGTCAACCCAGGTGACGTCATTTCTGAAGAACCAGAAACTGTTGAAGAAAAGTCAGAACAAGTTGCCGTTGATTCTCCAGACATCACTGGTGACCAGATCACAGTGCCGACATACTTCGTTGTAGATGAGCCAGATGGCGAACAAAAAGCTCTACACCATGTTAAGGATGCGGAAGAAATTTCTGATGTAATTCGACAAGCAAGAGTTGACGAAGACGGAAATCGGAAGTGGTAATCACAATAAGGATGTATATGTTAACAGCATACTGGTAGAAAGGTCCTAAGCTTTTCAGCAGTGAGTTAGAAATTTTCAACTCACTGCTGAAAGGTAGAATCCCATTAATCAAACAGTTTTGATCCTGGGTTAAGAGTCACTCATTTACAATTCCTTATCGTACCAAGTACTGGGTGAAAATGTAATAGTTTTGTGACTAAGCATTGTATAGGTTATTAAGCATCATTATTTATTTATGGAAAATAAATAG
>JAQYWN010000460.1 GCA_029379265.1 Rhizonema sp. NSF051 | reverse complement strand
TCGTGTTTTATACGCGAACAAAAAATCTTTGATTTTACCCCCTTTGTCCCTTAACCGAGCAGTATTGGTATGCGGGGTAGTATCGACAAAAGGTATATTTGCCGTTATCATCCAATAACCATTGAGAGTAAAGACCTTCCTTTTTAGGGAAAAACGCTTCTGTGCTGTTATATGAGATAATTTCGTTAGGCATTTTAAAATGCTTAACAAAAGGGTCTACTGCACTGGTTTGAATTCTTCCTATTAACCGAGTTGACAGGTTGGCAAAGATTTTAGAAGCAGCTTTACTTTGAAAGATACTGTCCGGTTCTTGGGCTGAGAGGATCACTCGAATCCCAGCTTTGGCACCATTGGCACAGAGCCTACCAATAAGTTCGGCGATCGCTTCAAATTGGAAGAGGATTGGCGCTTCATCCAAAAAGAAAATGGAGACTTTTGACGACAATGCCCTACGTAATGCAGCTGCATAGGCGCTCAATGCCATGATTGCGGCATCTGAGTCATTAGATAAAGAACGCAGGGCAAACACAAGCAACCTTGCGTCTGTGCGAAAAGAGGAAGGTTTACTGATAGATTGACCAACTCTACTATTCAGCCAGAATTTGAGCCTCAGCCTGATTTGGTCCAATGCTTTTAAAATATCTTCACTATTGTTAGCGATCGTATCTAATTTGATATAGCCGGGAGAGCAGTAATTGTAAAAATCATTCAGTGTTGGTGTCTCGTTCCATTCTGTTGTCCCCAATCCCTTTTCTAAAGCTTCTTTGTATCTGATTTTGATATCATCATCAGCAAAAAATGTTTCGACAGCGAGAGTCACAATACTTTCAATATTACTAATCATGGTTGAACTTATCCCAATTGGATTTGTCCCTAATATCATGATTAGTAATGTAGACTTTAAAAAGTCTTTGTAATCTGTCATCCTTTCCTTTCTTGCATCTATATCAAGTCCCCTCAGATCGGGTAATTCAAACAAATTATTCGCTGAAGTTGAGATATCAAAATAGGCACCGTCATCACCTAAAAAATTGGTATAGTCAGTAAAAGTGCTGGTACCATCTGGCTTAGGGTAATCTATAACAACAACAGGGATACCCTGAGCCAAAGCTGGTGTTAATAAACCTGCAACGAGTACAGATTTACCAGATCTTGTAGTCCCAAAAACAGCAAGGTTTTTATGCTGGGTGTACAAGTCGAGATGAACGGGGGTTCCTCCTTCAGAGGCAATTAATTCAAATCCTGACTTGTCCCCAGTTGCTGTTTTGACAATCGGCATTAACCCTGGTACTTCCCCACTGAAGTAGGGCAATCGTCTATTGAAAGGTTTGGTGAGTAAGTTCTCCCAAACTATCGGAAAAGTTTGTAGCCAAATCTTCCAGGCATACTCCATCTCCCTCACAACGACAGCGGGACGAAGAAAGCAACTGGACAGATATCGGCAAGCAACGTCAAGCTTTGCTCTATCTGGACGGTGAACGAGAAAGACAACGGCGGAGTGAATTGGTACTGCGCCTTTGTATAAAGTTTCTTGTGCGGCAATCGCCTCATCCATATTTAAGCCGGCTTTCACATCCACACTATTCTTTTCTGCCGACATGGCACTTGAGACTATGGATTGCTTGGTAATCCGCTGTAAGGCTGTCTTTGCCAGAGATTCATTCGCCCTACTCAGTTGGCAGATAATCTCTGTGTCGGAAATTTTATCTCTGGCAATCAACTCCCACAGATACCGTAACTGCGCATATTCATCTACCCAGCCTATAGGTTTTTCTATAAAGGTAAGGACACCTATATAATGGTTTTGCAGGTGAACCCAAGCGCGATCTAAAAAAGGCACAGATTCTTCCCGTTCCAAAATCAGATGGCGGATATGATAGTCGCTGTTTTGCTTTTCTTTTACCCCATCTTCATCCAAAGTTAGTAAGTGGGGTATGGCAGGGGGAGCGCTGTTATTAAACTGTTTCCACAATACCCACCAGATTTGGTTAGCACTCAGAGCTTTAAGGCTCAATCCCATCTTGTTAGTGAGAGTTTGTTCCCAAAGTTGGAAGCCAGAGGTAAAAGCGTTTTTGAGAATTGACTCAACTCTAAGATATCTTGAGGAATGGATTTGTCCAGTAAATTTTCCCCAGCCGTTTATGAAGCCTTGAATCACTTTCTCTAGAGGATCTGTGGCTGAACCGTTTTCACTCCCTGATACTGTATAAGTGCAATAGACTCTCAGAAACTTATTTTTACGAGTTCCATTCTTAGTCAGTTCTCTGATTCTCAGCCTTTCAGATCTCATTAGTAACATTAGAGAATCAGAACTGCACCCTGATTCTACCGCTTTTAATTCCTGCTGGCGCTCTTCGTCTTCGGTGAAAGAGCCGAGGTGAATGGTAAGTGTTTCTCCATGAGGAATTTCTTTGAGTCCTGCTTCTATCCCTTCAAAAATTGGCACAATTTGGAGAGAGGGTGCATATGGATGAATCCCTTGGCACTCAAAGCAGAATTTGATTTGCAGTTCATCATTCTTTTTGAGAATAATCGCTCCAATATCCTTTCTCCCCCCAATTGAAATATTTGCTATCGCTGCTATATGAGTTAAGTCCTCAAAAGGAGTTAGGCGTTTAGTTACTGAAACTTCAAGAGCGGAGATAGTTTGGATTCCTACCTTAGGAGAGGAAGGTTTTTTCTTAGTTGAAGAACTCATTAGTTATTTTCGGTGTCTTACTCTTTTTCTAGAATTCGTTGGTTCCAGTTGTTGAACGAGAGAATAGAAGATTTTATGTCCTCTAGCAACTCTCGGAACTCCCACAAATTTTGATAACCAAGCTTTATTACTTGTCAGAGTCCACCACGTCGCCCAACCCCAAGCGATCGCTAACCCTGTTACTAACCATGTCATTTGCAGCATCGCCTTGCAAATGAAGTATGTAGTTATCGCAATTACTGTCCAGGGGAACACTTGATCTGCGGGAAATGGACCAATTCTGGGCTGCTCTCCTAAAATTCGATTAACTGTTCTAAATTCTCTGCTACGGTTCGACATGTTGATTAAATAGAATACAGGAGTTAGAAGAAGCAGAGGGGCAGAGAAGCAGAGGTGCAGAGGAGAATGTATTAGCATCTGTCTCTTATCAAAGTGTAAAAAGAAAATATTCATAAATTCTTCTCTGCCCCCCTGCTTCCCTGCCCTCTTCTTCTTCTTCATTTACCCGCTGTTCCAGTTCCAGTTCCATTACCAGTAACCAGCCCGGAAAGAATATCTCCGAGGACAACTGTTACCGCAATAATTAACGGAGTTCTTGCCAAGGTTTGCCAATCCTCATCGTTTCTAGCAGAGTTTACAATCCTGACTAGAGAAATTCCCAAATAAAGTAGAAATAGTCCCCTCAAAACGTTGAATATCAACGCTATTGTATCAGCCGATATCCCCGAAAAAGCACTTTTCATCCATGTTTCGGCGTTATTCAGGAATTGAGCTGATACAGGGGCAGTGGCAAAGTCTAACACAAAAACTACTGCTACAAGAGAAAACAGGATTGCATACAGGTTAATCCCCATTCTTCTCTGTAATCTTTCAAAGTTTGTTAGCAGCTTATTAGTCTGTTTAGGTATTGCCAAAATTATGGCTGTGGCGAATATTAAGGAAGGTATGAGCAGGTGGTGTACATAAACAATATCTACGATCATCAGTCCTGCGGTAGCTATCATTAGTAACGCCACTGAACCTGGATCGCAAAACTCGCCGGACGGAAGATTCCGCCCGGCAGATTTTGCATTATTGTATGAGGGAGCATTGAGTTTCATCATTCGTAATCGTAATCAACGATAAGTTTTATGCTATTGTGCATCAATATCCCATCTACAGTCTGCTATCAAACTTCGTATTTTTGTGTTGATTTTTTGGAAAAACCTATCATTTGATATACGTGAATATATGGAGATTTCTCATGCAATTGCCAATCAAAACATCTGACTCAGATTAACTAAGTAAAATCATCAAAACTTATTAAATTGTGTGAAAATACTTGCGCTTTCGTGGTAATATGAAAAAAGTCAGAATCCAGGAGTTAGAATTGAGCAAGAATATATCATTATTATTGGTCTATTCATTTCATCAAATATTTTCGGTGTAGGTCACTATTTTGACTCCTGACGAATGTATTCTTGCTTAAAAACAACGAAAGCGCTCTAATACTTGCAAGTGACTGAGCGCTAACGTTGAAATAAATTTTTTATCTAAGCCTGATTTTAACATGAATAACCAGATATTGACCGACTTCGACGATAATAATTTTTCAGATCGTAATCCTCACTCAATTGTGGTAGCGATCGCTAACAAGAGTCTAGATTCGCTCAACGAGCAGATAGCAGAAGCAGGACTAGACCAAGTAACTGCTTTAACCGCCACAACAAGTGCTATCACAGCGTTTTGGCTAGATATGGGGAGAAAGTTTTCCGACATGAAGCTTGCTCTTAAACCAAAAGAGAAGTTTCGCGATCTAGTGTCAGCAATGGGGAGAACTGTTACTTTTGTTAATAAATTAATTCGTGCTACGAAAATAGCAGATGATTTTCCCGTAACAACTGCTTACACACTGGGGATCGATATACTTGCGCAACTGGCGCAACCAAAGTACGCGGATTTGATTGATGACTTTATCAACCATCCTCCAGAGAATCAGCTAGAAGCGTCCGACAGAATTAAAGAGTTTGCGCGAAGTCAACCCAAAAAAATAAAAACCCCCTGGCTGCAGCGTGGGAGCCACTTGACTGTAGACGGTTTGTCTCGCGAATATCAAGCGCCGATTGTTTCGGAGACTGTGGGTTTGATAATTGAACAGGAAAGTGAAAAAGTCTCGCTTCCTCCACGCCTTTTTGTGGAACAGGCAGTGCAAGCATTTGTCGAACCCAAGGCAAAGTCTGCCGGACAGAAGATTCTGTCTGGCGAGCTTTGCGTGATGAGTGAAGATTTAGAAGTCGTTGCAGCTGTAGCGGAGCATCATAAAATAGAGGCAGAGGAATTGAAAGCTTCCCTCAATAGTCTGGAACTTGAAAGAACCTCAGCCGAGACGATGCTGGCAGAGGTTGTTGAAACAGCGAGCGCGCTCCCAATCGACTTAATTAAGGCTCTTTTGCCATTGAGTAAGAGGGTACCAGTGGTATTGCCAGAAGTTACTGAGCCTATAGGCTTGCTCTTGAGCAGAGGTGCAAAGTCTGCCGGAGAGAGTACTCTCTCCGGCGAGCTTTGCGCGGAGGAGCAGAGGAGAAAAGAGTTAATGGACGTTAACTCTTCTTCTCCTCTGCCCCCCTGCCCCTCTGCACAAGAGCTACCTCAACAAAGAGATGCTTTAACTGAGCCTATAAGGGAACTCATACCAATCGGTGCAGCGAGAAAACCCAAAAACGAAAAGTCTCTTGCTATCGGTGACATAGTACTACACTGCGGGGTGATTTATAGAGTAGAAAGCGAACCCGATGCCGACGGGGATGTTGAATGCAGGATGGTCAACGGGCGAACGCGCCACATCGCGGTGCAGTTCCTTAAAAAATGCGTTGTAGGCTAGCAAATGTTAAATTTTTATCAGAGCGGCGGAATCAATATCTGTGGTTGCGGCTGTCCGTGCGCGCTATTGGAGAGCGATGAAGAACCACCGTACCCGCCCTTTACAGGTCTTGAGTTTCTTGATACCCACGATACAATTGATGATCATCCTTACGCAACAGCTTTTTCAAAGTTCCTTGCAGTTGGAATTGACTCTGACACCGCTAATGAGCTTGCGTTTGGTATTCGTGCGATTCGTTACTAAGTCAAAACCACGAGATAACTCAAGGTATAACTTAGTCAACCCGGCAGCAGATTACTGCCAATAAAGGTTGAACTTTGGATGGAATAGAGGTGAAAGTCCTCTCCCTCAAACTCAGAGGTGACTCCTTACCTGCCCACACCGAGTAGACTCGGAATTCTACAGAGTGAAGCTGGGGACTAGGACGCAATCAGACAACTGTTATGGGTTGACACTGGCGTTAATAGGGAGTACGCAAGGTGAAACATAACCTAGAAAAGCAACCTAGAAATGCAGCAGGGCATAAATACTGATACCCCCTGACTGAGTTAGAGACAAAATCCCGCCGATAAATGAATGCGTAAGCGGCTTGAGTAGGGGATTCTAACGGTTGAATTGGTTACACCTGACGGTACAAAACAATCTCATCCGAGGAACGAATAAAAACGAGCTAAGAGTCCTGGGAATAGTCGAACCCAGGTAGGTATGACGAGATACGGAACTCTCTTAGCTCGGGTAGGACAGACCGTAATTGGTCTGAGGTGTTCAGAAAACAATCAATAGGAGTAGAGCATGATTAGACACAGCCACAAGGCTAGTGAATCCTGGAAGAGCTTACCATGGAAGAAATTTCGTAGAGAGTTGTTTCGCCTACAAGTTAGGTTGTTCAAAGCAGTTAAGGCAGGAGACTTGCGGAAAGCACGGTCAATCCAAAAGCTGATTCTGAAGTCACAGGCTGCGAGGTTTCTGGCTATTCGACAAGTAACTCAGCTTAATGCTGGTAAGAAGACCGCAGGTATAGATGGAAAGAAGTCCCTCTCGTGTGAGGAACGCTTCCAACTGGAAGAAACCCTCAAGAAGAACTACCGTAATTGGAACCACAGCGGATTACGGGAAATACCAATACCATCCGTGAGAGGTTAAAGCAATTGCACTTTTGTCAAGAGGGTGCAGGAAAAGGG
>JAQYWN010000459.1 GCA_029379265.1 Rhizonema sp. NSF051 | reverse complement strand
GAAAGAGGAAATTAATAAAAAAATAAGTTATTAGAAAATGTTAATCAAAAAAACTGACTGAAAGAATGACTCCACGCATTTTGTGAAAATCTTTTAGGCAGTGAAGTCGGATCGCTTAGATCAAAAAGAGGGGAGGCTCCTCTGGCTGATAGTTAATGAAAAACGGTTCCAAGCCTCCAGATCAAGAATTACAACTCTACAGGAACTGCTCTGTGTGACGAACTTAACGAGTAAAGTCCTTAAATGAACGGTATGAGGAGGAGAAGGAAAATCACAACTTTCCCCACTCTCGATTCCTCTACCTAATACATGAATCTCAAAACTTCTGAGCCGCACAAACAGAACATACCTGCCAGCGTAGAAGTTCGCCTGGTGGGGTAGGACATTGGCACTGAGGACAAAGGGGTAAGCCGTGCGATCGCGCTTGCACTAATTCAGCCCAATGCCCAAAGGCGGCATGTGCATTCTTAGTAGTGGTGCCATCACGACTTATCTTCATCCCATCATTCAGGTAGCTGGGATGCTGAGACGAGGAAACCGTTTGTCTTGATGATTCCTTGTCTTTGGGGGGCTGCCACCCAGCGGTAGAAAAACGAATATCTACTAAAGGATCTAAAGGATCGGGGAGCTTTTGATTCAGCTTTAGAAGTAAATGTTGGCGCTGAAAAGTTAAGTTTTGCGCCCAAGCAGCGCTAGAAGTTGCCACCCACAACACATGACGCTGAATCGACAATGGTCGAGAATGATTGGCTACAATGGCTCCTGCAACTTCAGCCCAATACTTCAGCACGCTTTGAAAAGGCTGTTGCTCCAATTTAGCCTGAACTTCTAGATCGCCTAAAATATCATTAACTGATTTAAACGACATTCTGCTAAACAATTGTAAAAATTGCGTATTGACTGATAACGGCGTTAACAACCACTTCGGTGGAGTGGTTCACCAATGTTTGTAGGATGCTATATCTATAATAATTTTTCCAATTGTTTAGCACAAAGTATATTTGTGTTTAATGTGACAATTAGGTTTGAGGCGATAGGTGATGAGTCAAAACCCTCTAGGAAATTCGGGTGCTTTATCTCACAACACAGCTGGGTTGAAACCAGCACTAGGATCTGCACTGGCAAGTTTAGAAGTACAACTAGAGCAAGAGTTAGCTAGGTATCGACGCGCACGTACTGGTAATAGGACACAAACAAGCCAACCTCGGATGGTGAGTCCGACAAACTTTACAAATGTTGACAAAACCCCGCCTTCAGAAAGCCTTGAAATTAGTTTCCGATCTAGTTTGGTGAAGGCAAACGCTATGAGTCCTAATCTTGTACAGCAAAGGACTCACTTGACGAATGGAGCTATACCAGAGCGAAGTGAAAATCCCCCGACACCTACAGCATCGGATACCAAGTTGCAACACGGGGAACAGGCTTCTATAGCAATGTCCTCAATACAGAAACTGCAAAGGCAAGGTTCTACTCCTGTATCAAATACCAGTATTGTGCCTGCAGTGATTGAGGAACGTAACAAAAATATTGTCGAGTCAGATGAACCCAGACAGCCAGATGACTACCTAGAATCATCTGAAGCACTGCTGCGAAGTCTGACAGAAGAACAAAAAACTCACACACAAACTCATCACAATGGCAGTTTGCTGTCACCCTTGGGCATCGGCTCAATGTTGCTTCTCTTATTAGCAAGTCTTTCTGTCGGTTATGTTGCGTTCAATCCTAAAAGCTTGCCTCACTTTAGTTTGGATGGATTTTTTCAGCCCAATGAGAACCTGAACGCGGAAAATACATCCGTTGGTGAAAATACAAAAACACAGTCAGCGCAACCACTCACTCCCATACCCAAGTATCCCGATTTAGCGAAAAGCGAATTTCCAGAAGTAAAAGACTCAAATGATGTTGTTGGTTTGAAACCTAAAGCTAAACTAGTACCTATAGCTCCACCCAAAGCGATCGCCTCTTCAGCACAGCCTGTGCAGCCATTACCTCCTTTAACTCCACCAACCGCCAATACAGGAGCTTTACCAAAATCGGATGCAGAAATTCAACTATCAAAAGATGGATATTATCACTTAGTCACAGAGAATCAAGGCGATCGCTCTTTTGCCACTGCACGGCAAGTTGTTGCCGATGCCTATTTATCATCTGATGGCAAATTAATTTATCTAGGTGCAGTTAAGAATAAAGAGAAAGCAAAACAACTGCTACATGAGATTCAGGCAAAAGGAATCAAGGCTCGGATTGCCCAACCTTGATTGAGAATCTGACAGATAACAAGTGAATGGAGAGTTGACGATGGGATTGATTGAGCGTATTCAGCGAGTCTTTCGCGCTAATCTCAATAGTTTTATGAGCAGTGCGGAAGATCCAGAAAAGATTATGGAAGGAGTCGTGATGGAGATGCAGGATAATCTGCTTCAGTTACGACAGGCGGTAGCTCAGGCGATCGCGACTCAAAAACGTATCGAACGGCAAACGGCTCAAGCCGATTCTACAGCCCTGGAGTGGTACAGTCGCGCCCAACTGGCTCTGCAACAAGATAATGAATCTCTAGCTCGAGAAGCTCTTACCAAACGTCGAGCATACCTTGAAACTAGCACTGCTCTATCTACCCAAATAGAGCAGCAAAAAACTGTGGTGACGAAGATGAAAGACGATATGCGGAAGCTAGAGCAAAAAATCACCGAGGTGAAAACTAAAAAAGATATGTATATTGCTCGCGCTCGTTCGGCTCAAGCGTCTTACAGACTACAAGAAATGTTGAGTGAGGTTTCTAATACAGATAGCTTGAAAGCCTTTGAGCGTATGGAAGAAAAAGTTTTGCAACTGGAAGCGAAGTCCGTTGCTATCGCCGTTAGCAACCCGACATCGCTAGAATCAAATAATGATGTTGATGCAGAACTAATAGCAATAAAGCAGCAGCTTTTGACTGAGGAGGCAGAGGAACAGCAAGTAAGGGGCAGGGGGAAAATTTGAAAGACAATGCGCCATGTGGTTTCAAGGCACCATTATTTATTGATGAAGTTGCTCCTTGAATGCTAATTTCCCTCTGCCTATTGCTGATTAGCAAAGCAAAAAACTTCATAACAACGGCAATTCTTACAGTAAAGCAGAAAATTCCCGCTTTCGCTGTGAAAGATTGGGCAATGAGCTACTGAGAAGCATATCTTAAGAATAGAGACTTAGAGGGAGGATCGATCTGATTTAGAACGATTACATTGAAATAGGTAGGTTATAAAACAGTAAAAAAGCTAACTGCTCTAAGGTGCCGATGTTTTTGTCTGTGGGTGGAAATCTCCAAGGCAAGCGTCTTCAAAGAAGCTATTGAGCGGACTTCTCTCTAAATAAGTTTGTAAATTGCAAAAGGAAAAGCAAAGTTATGGGAATTTTTGATCGTGTAAGGCGAGTGGTTAGTTCAAACCTTAACGACTTGGTAAACAAAGCCGAAGACCCTGAAAAAATGCTGGAACAGGCTATCCTGGAAATGCAGGAAGACTTGGTACAGCTGCGTCAAGGAGTTGCCCAAGCAATTGCGGCACAAAAACGCACTGAAAAACAGTACAATGACGCTTACAATGAAACTAACAAGTGGCAACGCAATGCTCAGTTAGCGCTGCAAAAAGGTGATGAGAACCTAGCAAGACAAGCGCTAGAGCGTAAAAAGACTTTTACGGAATCAGGAACTGAACTCAAAGCGAGTTTAGATCAGCAAACTGTTCAGGTTGACGGGCTCAAGCGCAGTCTCATCCAGCTTGAAAGCAAAATTTCCGAGGCAAAAACCAAGAAAGAAATGCTCAAAGCTCGCATCACCGCAGCCAAAGCTCAAGAGCAGCTCCAAGGTATGGTGCGTGGGATGAATAGCAGCAGTGCAATGGCGGCATTCGAGCGGATGGAAGAAAAAGTCATGATGCAAGAAGCCCGCGCCCAGTCGTCAGCAGAGTTGGCAGGTACAGATTTAGAAAGCCAATTTGCCGCGTTGGAAGCAGGAAGCGACGTAGATGATGAATTGGCAGCTTTGAAAGCGCAAATGTCCTTGCCAGGAGCTACACCTAATCAACCCCAACTACCACAACACTCAACCCCGCCCAAACATAATAACGAAGTCGTGGATGCTGAGTTGGATTCCCTTCGCAAGCAATTGGATCAAATGTGACACCATTTTCGACGAGCCAATTGAAAATTTTGGATTGTGAAATACGGCATGGGCTCGTGTTTCCACAATCCATTTGGCATTCTTTTTTTTAATGGTGTAAAATTTATAAGGAAAATGCCGAAAATCCAGTCAGAGAAAGGGGCACAGCGCAAGCTCTTGTATTTTAGGCACGGGGATCAAGGGTAGTGGCGCTTTTTTTGCTGGCGTGATATAGTTTTATGATGTCAGTAAAAGACATAAGAATAATTGTTTATTTAAAGTCCCACAACTAGAAAAGGTGTGGGATTTTGCGTCCTTTTCTAGTTGGTAACTGTGAACAGATTGATATAAAGTTATTGGTGTGCCAACTTTTATAGACAACACCTATGGAGGCTGCAATGAGTAAGGGTGTAATATCCGTAACTGATGCTGAGTTTGAAACTGAAGTTTTGCAAGCAGCATTTCCAGTATTAGTTTACTTCTGGGCTTCTTGGTGCGGACCTTGTAAACTGATGTCGCCCTCAATAAACTTAGCTGCCGATAGCTATAGCGATCGCCTTAAAGTCGTCAAAATGGAAGTCGATCCTAACCCAGTCACTGTAAAAAAGTATGGAGTGGAAGGTGTACCCGCTTTAAGACTCCTGAAAGGAGGTGAAGTGTTAGCATCTAATGAGGGAGCGATTGGCAAAGACAAATTACTTAGCTTTTTAGACACTAACCTCAATTAGTCATTGGTTAGTCGTTAGTTGTTAGTGTAAATTAACAACTAACAACCAACAGCTAACAATTGAAATGCAATTTGCCAACCGTTTACAACCTTTACAATCAAATGTATTTGCTGATATGGACAAAGCCAAAGCAAAAGCTTTGGGTGCTGGACGGCATTTGATTGATTTATCGTTAGGATCTTCTGATCTGCCAGCAGAAACGCATGTCATTGAGGCGATCGCTCAATCTTTAAAAGATCCAAGTACTCACGGTTACTTGCTATTTCATGGTACCCAAGCGTTTCGCATTGCAGTTGCTCGTTGGTACAAACAAAAATTTGGTATTGCAGTCGATCCAGAAACAGAAGTCTTACCGCTAATTGGTTCTCAAGAAGGTACAGCCCATTTACCTTTAGCTATTCTTAACCCTGGAGATTTCGCTTTGTTACTCGATCCGGGTTATCCCTCCCACGCTGGAGGAGTCTACTTAGCGAATGGTCAAATTTATTCAATGCCACTGCGGGAAGAAAACGGTTTTTTACCAGTGTTTGCAGAGATTCCTGCGTCTGTATTAACACAGTCGCGTATGATGGTGTTGAGCTATCCTCACAATCCGACAGCGGCGATAGCACCAATATCATTCTTCAAAGAAGCTGTGGCATTTTGTCAACAACATCATCTCGTTTTAGTTCACGATTTCCCTTATGTAGATTTAGTCTTTACCGAAACAGTTAACAATCGCCAATTTCTTGCTCCTTCGATTCTACAAGCTGACCCAGAGAAAAGTGTCTCAATTGAATTTTTCACTCTTTCCAAATCATACAATATGGGTGGCTTTCGTATTGGTTATGCGATCGGCAATGCCCGGTTGATACAGGCATTGCGTCAGGTTAAAACAGCCGTTGATTTCAATCAATATCGAGGAATTCTTAATGGAGCGATCGCTGCAATGGATGGATCGCAAGCTGGGATTGAATCTGCTGTTGCTACCTTCCGCCAACGTCGAGATGTCTTCATCGCCGCTTTACACCGTATTGGCTGGCAAGTTTCCACTCCCAAGGCAACAATGTATGTCTGGGCAAAGTTACCAGAACCGTGGAGTCAAAATTCTGTAGAATTTTGTACCCAACTTGTAGAAAAAACAGGGATAGCCGCTTCACCTGGTGCTGGATTTGGTAAATCCGGAGAAGGATATGTTCGCTTTGCTTTGGTTCATTCGCCCGATATACTGCAAACTGTTGTCGAAAGAATTGCCGAGTTTTTATATTAATTTGGAGAAGAACTCAGAATCTATAAGTGGGGAACTCAAAACCCCACTCATAGAAGACTACTAAGTTTATTTATTAAGTCTTTACTTGAAATTAACAATAAATTTATCATAAATAACCTTTTTTCACCGGAAGATATTATGGACTGGTGTAAGTCGCAGACCGGAGCTAATTACGTATTTGGGTTAGCGCAAAATTGTCGTTTAATCAATACGAACTGAACATTACAGCAATTTTCAGGTAAAGTCTGCGGGAAAGAAGTTTCTCTCCCGCGAGCTTTTCACGTAAATCGACCACAGTCGTAGGGGCATTCGTCTTCAGGCGTTCTGTATAGGGTACGGCTGTTCACCCCTACAAATGGTGTAGTTCATTTATGTGAAAACGTCTGTAAGTAAGTCGGCATAAATGTAAGTAAAACAGTATCTAAAGTTACTCTTGTACTTACTACCCACTTTCCTCACTTCATCGTGTAACACACAGATTTCCAAGCTCTGGCTAATGGTGGTTAGATAACAATCACAAATTACCAATAATTAACAGTATTCATACTTGATGATTGATGTTTATGAGGAATTATTTTTGACTATCAATATATTACATCTTGAAGTGCGGAATAGACATAAGGCAAATTTGCATGTATTAAATAGTTTGTACTTCAGTGTTATAA
>JAQYWN010000458.1 GCA_029379265.1 Rhizonema sp. NSF051 | reverse complement strand
AGATTTATCAGGAATTCCGGAAACAGGGGAAATGTTAGGAAACCTATATAAGCAGAGACTAAGTAACTAGCCAATGACCCAATACATGATCGGTAAAGTACTGCAAGGGCGTTACCAAGTCGTCCAAAGCTTGGGTGCAGGTGTATTTGGACAAACATACGTTGCGATAGACATTGAGACTCCAGAGAATCCCAAGTGTGTTATTAAACAGCTAAAAGCGAATAATAGCGAACCCAGTTACGCAGAAACTCTGAGGTTGCGCTTTCTCACGGAAACCGAAACCTTAAGGTTTCTTGGACAACACGAGCAAATTCCCCAACTCATCTCTCACTTTGAGGAAAATGAGCGCTTCTACTTAGTCCAAGAGTTTATTGAAGGACATTCGTTAGCTGCTGAACTGCCCACAAATCAAGATCCAGAATGTCTTTGGAGTGAAAGCGAAGTTGTCGAATTTTTACGAGAAGCCTTAACAATTCTACATTTTGTTCACTCTCAAGAAGTTATTCATTGTGATGTTAAGCCAGAAAACTTCATCAGACGTGCTTGTGATAGCAAGTTAGTTCTTATGGATTTTGGCTCGATCCAGCCAGTTGATTTGGCGTTAGATTCGGTATTACCTATATACAGGATTCCTGTAACTTCTTTGGGGTACATACCACCAGAACAATTTATCGGTCAGACACAGCCTAACAGCGATATTTTTGCTTTAGGTATGATTGCAATTCAGGCTTTAACAGGGCGTACACCACGGCAATTAAACAAAGTAGAGCCAACGACTAATGAGATTATTTGGCGTTTGAACGATGTGTTTGTCAGCGACTATCTCGCTGCTGTTCTCAGTCAAATGATCCGCTACGACTTTAAGGACCGCTACCAGTCGGTAACCGAGATCCTACAGCCGCTCGAGCAAATGCCGTTGGAATGTGGCAAATCGCAAATATTAGAAGTAGAGTATACCTTATTACAAAAGGGTGAAAATGATCACTATCAAGACGAGTTAATTGTTCCTAGCAATCATCATCCCTCTTCAAACACATCGCCCTTACTTGTGGGAATGAAAGTGGGATTGGCAGTTAATTCTTTCATGTTGGGATTTGGGGTATATTCTTTAATGAATCATTCCCCAGCACACCAAGAAACAGAAACTTTATATAAAGCAACGGAAGAATATCAAGAAGGGGATTTGTCTGGAGCACTCGCTCTGGCTAATTCAATTCCTTCCACTAGTCATATGTACCCAGAGGCACAAGCCACCATCGAAGAATGGCAAAATCAATGGCAAATTGCTGCTCACCAATATCAAGTCGCTGAAAAAGCTTTTCATGAGAATCGATGGTCAGATGTACTTCATGCAGCCCCTCAAGTCCCTGATATTTTATACTGGCAATCAAAAACAGACACATTAGTTGAGCAAGCACAAGATCATATCGAAACACGAACACAAGATTTATTAGCTAAAGCCTCTGAAAAAGCCGAAGTACATGAATTTAACGAGGCTTTAGACTATCTTCACCAAATTCCCAAAGACACCTCTGCTGATCACAGAGTTCAACAGAAGTTGGCTGAATATGACCAGAAGCAGCATATTCGAGCAACCCATTTGTTACAAAAGGCATATGATCAAGCGGCAGTGAGTGATTTTGATGGTGCGATAAAGTTTCTTCACCAAATTCCTAAAGATGCTTCAGTCTATAGAACTGCTAAAAATAAGCTGATAGAATATGCTCAAAAGCAACAAATTCAGAATGAAGGTCAAAAGATAGCTTCATTAAAAATGACTGCTGCCTTAGATAGGGTTGAGCCATTCATCGGTAACAGTTCTACGAAGACGTCACAATCTTCCGAACCTGGTAGCTTATTGCAAGAGGCGAATATTCGGTAGAAATAAGCAGTTAGCAGTCAGCTGCTAACTGTTGTTATTTTCTACACCGAATACAGTGGGAGTCTGTTTGAGGTGTGAGATGACGGAGATGTCTAAATGCCTCCTGGTTGTGGTAAATTATTCGCCTTTAACTTTTCTTGCGCTTGGTTACGGGCGTTTATTGCTTGTTGATAATCTGGCTTGAGTTTAATTGCTTTGTCATATGATGCGATCGCATCCTGGTAATGCTGCAAATTCAATAAGGCATTCCCTCTGCTGTACCATGTTTCGCTATAGTCTGGCTTATAACGAATTGCTCTATTGTACGATGCGATCGCATCTGCGTATTTCTTTAAATTGTATAGTGAATTTCCCTTATTATACCATACTTGATAATCATTTCTCTTCAATTCAATTGCTTTATTATAAGATGCAACTGCTTCTTCGTCACGTTGCATTTGATGCAGTGACCAGCCCCGATTGTACCAAGCTTGATAGTTATTGGGACTATATTTAATAACTTGATTAAAAGATTCAATTGCTTCTGGATAACGTTGCAAATTAATCAGGAGATTGCTTCTTGACAACCAGGCTTGCTGATAATTTGGCGTGTATTGCACTGCTTTATCATAGGCAGCAAAAGCATCTTGATAGCGCTGGATGTTAACTAATGCATTGCCTCGATTGTACCATGCAAGCGAATAGTCAGATTTTAATTCTACAGTTTTATCGTACGCAGCTATTGCCTCGTCGTACCTTTTTAAATTATGTAGTGCCCTAGCTTTATTATACCAAGCTTCATAAAAATCTTTTCTTAATTCAATAGCTTTTTCATAAGATTTAATAGCTTGATTATATTGGTTTAAATGACTTAAAGCTTCACCTTTAGCATTCCAAAGTTCTGGAGAGTTATTTTCTAACTGTAAAGCTTTATCAAAAGAGGCGATCGCTTCAGGGTATCGCTGCAACTTAAAGAGCGCAAAAGCACGTCCACTCCAAGCGTCTAAATAATTTGGCTTAATTTGAATTGCTTTATCGTAAGCTACAAGTGCTTCTTTATATTCTTTTAATTCTGACAGTGCTTTAGCTTGACCATTCCATGCTAGAGCATAATCTGGTCTAATTTGGAGAATTTTTTCATAGGTAGATAGAGCATCTTTATAACGTTGTAATTCATAAAGTGTATTTGCTTGCTTGTACAACTCTGTAGCATTAGCAGAGTTGATTGCCTGAACGATATAAATAGATGTGAAAATCCCTATTCCTATGAAACTTAGCCCTAATACAGAATTTCTGAGTAACTTTTTAGAAAATTTAGGGAAGATTTTGATTGGTGGTGGAGTGTAAACATTTAATGGAACTGTGTGATGGGGTTGATTCCAATCAGTAATTGCTTGTAAGGCGACTGTTGCGGAGGAATAGCGTTGGCGAAAATCATACCGCACCATTTTGTCTAAAAGTTTAGCAAAATCATCAGTTACTGTTGTATGTTTTTGCCAGTTAAGTTCATTTGTATCGACATCTTTTTCAATTTGCTCAGGTGATAACCCAGTTAGAGCTTGAATACCAATGATTCCCAAAGCATAGATATCACTAGAAAACTTTGGATCGCCTTGAGCTTGTTCGCTGGGAATATATCCGGGGGTACCGATAGCAACAGTAAATTTTGTGTTTCCGCCTGGAGTTATCACCTGAGTTGTAATTTGTTTGACTGCTCCAAAATCTATTAAAACTAACTTATCATCTTGCTTACGTCTCAGTAAGTTTCGCGGATTGATATCGCGGTGAATGACTTTCTGTTGATGAACAAATTGCAAGATTGTCAAGATTTCTTGTAATAGGGAAATGACTTGTTCTTGGTTGAAGATTTTTCCGGGCGTGAATTCTTGACTCAAGTCATGACTTTGAATAAATTCCTGTACGAGATAAAATTCTTCGTTTTCCTCAAAATACGCTAAAAGTTGGGGAATGCGATCATGAGTACCCAACTGATACAAAACTTGAGCTTCTGTATCGAATAAACGTCTGGCTGTTTGTAAAGTTACTGGATCTGTCGCTTGGGGTTTGAGTCTTTTCACCACACACTGAGGCGAGCCGGGCAAATGAGTATCACAAGCCACAAAGGTTTCTCCAAATCCCCCTCCTCCTAAGTAACTAATAATTTGGTATCGTCCAACAAGTGTGTGTCCTAGCATTTGGTTTGCCTAGTTTAGTGCGATACAAGAGAGTGAGAAATGAATAATCAGGAGTGAGGAGTTAAAAATAAGTCTTTGATCAAAAAAGAATTACTATGATCTAATCACTCCTCACTCCGGCACAAACCCGTGCCAACGAAGTCTCTATAATTTCTAACTCATTTAAAATTATAATGATTCCTATCAGTGATAATATTATAAGTCGCGGAAAGCCAAGAGTTATTTACTGGCTGATTGGCATTAATTTAGCCCTCTTCTTTTGGGAACTCAAACTAGAGAACAGCGGTGAATTAAGCTCTGTTGTCAACAGTTGGGGTGTCATTCCGGTGCTTTTTAATGCAGCGATCGCAAATGCACTGTCTGGTAACCCAGCTGCTGGGATAGTGGTACTATGGCGTTTGACCTCACTGCTGCTGGGAATGTTCCTTAACGGCAGTTTTAGTCAAATCTTAGGTAATTTGATATTTTTATGGGTTTTTGGCAAAAATGTCGAAAATATTCTCGGACATAAATTATTTCTAGTATTTTACTTATGTTCCGGCATTTTTACAGGTTTATTTCAAATTATTACCGAACCTAGTTCCAGCTTACCGTTTATTGGAGCAAATGGAGCGATTGCATCTGTCTTGGGAGCCTATCTCTTCAAGTTCCCTAAAGCAAAAATTGATACAATCCTTCCTTTATTAATCCTTTATATACCAGTAGAATTACCCGCTTTTTTCCACATATGTTGGTGGTTTGTGCAACAGTTGTTTTATGGTATTGGTAGTTTAAACATTTCTGGTGGTAACAACCTTAGTAGTATCGGTTATGGAGCGCAAGTGGCAGGATTATTAGTGGGTGCAGCTTTGATGCGATTGGTGCAGCAATTTAAAAGATACCCGACTTCGTAAAAGTTGTCGGGGATTTAGGAGATCGAAGCTTCAGAGGTTGGATAAACAAATGCAACAAGTCATCGTTACCCTGACAATAACTAACTGTATTGATTGAGTTTTAGCTAAACAAGGCTTTATACCTACCGAGATTCGCGCCTGCACCTTAAATAATGTCTTAGTTGATACAGAAGCGACTTTGTTATGTTTACTTGCTGCTGTGATCGCTCAGCTTAGCTTAATCTTGAAAGGAGAAGCAAGCATAGAGACGACAGTAGGAGTTTAGAAGGGACGGATTTTTAGAGATGTTAAGCTATGTTTTGAGGATCTTCAAGGTATTTTTGATTGTTTAGAACGAAGAGAAGTGCCGTATGCCTTATTATGTGTGACACCAATGGAAATATGGGGTTGGGAACCCGATCTAATAAATCGTCAATTCAGAGTGTTGCCAATGAACTATGAGCAGGTCTACCTTAGCATTTTATGAGTGAACAACCAAAAAAATGAGTAAAACTCAATTTTTCAGTCGCCTGAGA
The DNA here is from genome assembly GCA_029379265.1 of Rhizonema sp. NSF051. Taxonomy (GTDB): domain Bacteria; phylum Cyanobacteriota; class Cyanobacteriia; order Cyanobacteriales; family Nostocaceae; genus Rhizonema. Next base: position 1,315 of record JAQYWN010000458.1, on the reverse strand, counting down.
ACCTTAGTAATTACCCTCACTCTGATTGCATTGTTTAGTGGATGTTCCTTAATAAAATTACCGACACGACAACAACCAGGATCGCCAAATAAGAGTGTTCATCTCATGTTGGGAAATCCTAGTGATGCTACAGAAAGTATTGCTAATTCTGACAATTACTTAATGGTTAAACCTCAGTATGCACTATCATATAATAAAAGTAACGAAACTGCCAACTGGACAAGCTGGCAGCTGAACAAGTCATGGTTGGGCACAATAGATCGTCAAAATAACTTTCGTCCTGATGCTACCCTTCCTGTGAGTTGGGAGCGAGTGACTCCCAGTATTTATACTAGTTCAAGATACGATAAAGGTCATATTGTTCCTTCAGGCGATCGCACTAGAACAACAGAAGAGAACTCCGCGACTTTCTTAATGACAAACATCATACCGCAAACGCCAGACAACAACCGAAGAACTTGGGAAAGTTTAGAAAGCTATTGTCGTCAACTAGTAAAAAGCGGTAAAGAACTTTACATTATTGCAGGAGTTCTCGGAAGTCAAGGCAAACTCCTCAAAGGCAACGTGACGATTCCGGCTTCTACTTGGAAAATTGTTGTTGTCTTAGATCGTCCGGGTGCTGGTATAAGTGGTATTACTTCTGACACTCGCGTGATTGCTGTCAACATACCTAACCAACAGGGAATAAACCCCGACTGGAAAGCCTACAGAGTGAGTGTTGACAAACTAGAAGAATTAACTCGCTATAACTTTCTTTCTAATATTCCCATACATATACAAGACATCATCGAGGACAAAATAGATATCAGCCTGTCTAAAGCCGTGAAATATTCGTAAAGGCTACAGATAAGATTCCCGACAACTTTTACGAAGTCGGGAATCTTATTGTTCATTATGTTTCCACAACAAGGGTTGAAAGACCGGCTGAATCACCTGTGGACGTTTGCCCTAGAATATAAACATTAATTTCTATTGTACCCAGGCGATAAACTTGTAGATTGCTGAGGTTACTTTTAAGTGTTGAGACAAGAGCTTGATAATTTTTAGCAGTTTCTTGTTCCTCTGGACTTTGCCAATCTTCTACAGTCGTCGCCTGCCTAAAGAAACTTTCCAATGGTACAACTTCAATGAGTGTATCTTGTGGATGCGCTGTCTGTTGTAAAACTTTTTCAGAAGTGACAGATGTCATACCTTCCCATAAGAAAACATCAAACGGGTAATCGGATTCACTGATAAATACCAAGTCACGAGATGCAGCTTTTAGTTGCTCAATAATTTCTTGATTAGTCATAGATAACAAAACAATGATTTAGAC
>JAQYWN010000457.1 GCA_029379265.1 Rhizonema sp. NSF051 | reverse complement strand
CCGTTCTTTTATGTAAATATTAAAACACAGTATTAATATGTAACTGCGTAAATGTAAATTTTCTATACCCGCGCGAAAATTTGTCGCTCTCGATAGGAGAGCTATACGCGGTAGGAAGCTTTAATAATTTTGTCGTTCCTAATCGGCAAATTCCGCTATATTTTTCACTCTTCTAAAAACCGAAATACATCCCCGTGATTTAAGGTGAATTTATTTACTGACAATCCCTGACCATTGGACTTTTTTCTGTTTTTCCCGGCGATAAGAAAAGAAATGCTCTGTTGAATTGTAAGTACAATAAGGTGCGATCGCAATCTGTTCAGTACTAATACCCAACATTTCCAATTGTAGGGAATTTACTCGTCGCACATCCAATCGTACTCGACCTGGTTCTGAATCGGGAAGTAGAGGTGAATTTGGTAGCTCGTGTAACGCATCCACAATAAATTTTTCATCATCATGTGATACAATACTCCTGCCAATTTCTGCTGCTACTTGCTCTGAGACTTGATAAACCTCACCTGAGATGGCGGGTCCCATTGCAATGCGCAAATCTTCTAACTTGCTACCATGTAATTGCATTTTGGCGATCGCTTGTGGCACAATCTTCTTTGCCGTGCCACGCCACCCTGCATGTACTGCGGCAACCTGTCCAGTTTTCTCATTCGCAATAAGTACGGGTGTACAATCAGCAGAAGCTACCCAAACTGCCTGCAACGGTTGGTTGCTCACCAATCCATCACCTTCTAAAAACTCCTCGCTTTTCTTTAACTGACTAGCAATATTTTCTGGTGTGAGGACAGTATTACCATGTACCTGCTTTAAGCGATAAGCATCCGCTTCTGAATGCAGTATCTCTGTGAGATCTTCATAAGAACGAGGCCAAAACTGAGAAGTAAAAAAGCCGTGAGTCCAAGGTTCCAGTAGACTTATTGTGAGGTAAGGCAGTCCTTCCCAAGTACGCCATTGCCAAGAGTGCATCTTTAACCAAACCCTGAAAGAAAATAAAAATCAGCCCATACATCCTAACTTGAAGCGTAAGCATTTAGCACTTCTGTAGTAAATTGTGCAAAACGCCTTAAATCGTGCATTCTACAAGTCATACTGGCGTTTGAGTGCTAATGCCTCACTTGAACTAGCTTGACTCTTTGTAAACTATTGTGGAATTGAAGCAGCAAAAACTGGAAGCAGCCCTCCTTGAAGGGCGTGAGAGAGCCTATTTACCGTTTCAGGTGCATTATTTTGAAACCGTCTCCTCAACTAACAAAATCCTCTGGGACTTACTTAACTCAGGGGCAGAAGCGGGATGTACGGTGATCGCTACCCAACAAACTTCAGGGAAAGGTCAATGGGGTCGTCAATGGATTTCCCCCATTGGAGGATTATATATCTCAGTGGCTATTTCCCCCAAATTGGCAGCTAGCAACGGCTACCAAATAACTTTGGCGACGGCATGGGGAATTGCCCAACAATTGCGTAGTTGCGGCATTCCTGTGGAAATTAAATGGCCTAACGATCTCGTCTTAACTTCAATGAATCAGGGGGCGGAAACAACCACCAAACTCAAGCTAGGGGGCATCTTAACAGAAACCAAAGTTCATGGCGGACTCATTACCCAAGCGGTGATCGGTGTTGGCATTAACTGGGCAAACTCAGTCCCTGAAACTGGTATCAATTTGGAAACGTGGCAAGCATGCGTTCATCCAAAGCCAATTTCTAGTTTAGAGATGTTAACTGCTAAAGTTTTGCAGGGAATAGAATCCGGTATACAGTGCCTCTTATTTGAAGGAGTGAATATCATATTATCTCGCTATCTAGAGTTGCTAACAAATATTGGCGATCGCGTTCATGTCAACAATTTTGCTGGCACTGTAGTCGGTGTAACAACCACTGGAGATTTGCGGATTTGTATGGAGACACAAGAATCGTTATCAGTAAGTTCACCAGAAATTTACCTCCAGCCCGGTACAATCAGTTTGGGTTACATTCACTCATAAGTGTCAGGAGACCCCAACATCGGTAAATCTTCTGATTAACTTCTACTGTTTGCCCTTAAAATTTAAATCTTAGTAGGAAAAGTACTGAGATGATTCAGTTTAGGCTAGTCACACAAGAGAACCAATGACGCAGCACAACCAAACCCAACACGACGGATCTCCTGCCCGAATGGCTCACCTCAATATTCGTTCTGTGTGGCGGCGATCGCTGCCAGTACAGAGCCTTTGTTGGCTGAGCAGTTTTAGCCTGCTAAGCGGCGGTTTCGTATTTGCCCAAACCGATGCCCCAATAGATAATATAGTTCCCACAGTGGAAAATGCTCAGCCATCTGTTGTTAATAAACTTAAAAAAGATCATCCTGCACAGGAATCTGAGCGATCGCAGAACGAATTTTCCCAACGCCGAGCTAGACTCAGACAAAGATTGGGTGGTGGAGAAATTTCTCATCAGCCAGCACGACATCAACTTAAGAACGAAGATTCGCCACCGACGGTTGTTATTAGATCAAGACGTCCGCTAGAAGCTTCGGTTCCCGAGACACGTGCGAGAAGATTGAGAGCAAAGTTAGACGCTGCGCCTTATAGTCTCACAATCACAAGAGTTGACAAACCAAAGGTAGAAAGTGCTACACCTACCACGCCTCAGTTAACTCCAGAAAAAGTAGAACATGCAGCTCAATCAACACAAAGTAATAGCACCGTTAGTACAACCACCAATAAACCTAAAGATTATAACAACGCTCTGATTGACCCTACCGATTACAGCAATGGTGCCACACAAAAGTATGTGGGACCCAATTCAGTTGTGATCACAGAACGCTCTAGTGGTTGTCGAACGATATTAGGGCAAGGTGAATCGAGCAGTCTTTGTGCTAAACCACTCGCTAATAACGACACTCAGCAATCCCATAGCCAAGTGCCCAGTTGGATTAGAAGAAGCGAAAACGTTCATTTGGCAGATGTTTTACCAGTTCATAGTAGTGTTTCTACAAATGAAAACAATACTAGATGGCATCCAACTCGAAGTACCGTTCGTCAAGAAAATAACGATGGAGGGCGGCTCAATCGAATTGCTCCTCGTGCACAAAGTAACGATGGAGGACGCCTTAATCGAATTGCTTATGGTGGTATTACAAAAAGCGAGTATCACCCCAATCGGTTTATCCCTAAAGATTTAACCCCCTCAACAACGGTTAATTCGGCTGCTAGTATTCCAGTCCCAACAAGCGGTACTTTGCCAGCACCAATGACAGCTGACAACCTTGCACCCCGTCCCAGTACTGTAGCTTACAATATTCCACTCGCATCAACTTTGCCGCAAGTTGCCTTTGATGGTGGCTACGGTGCGAAGATTGCCTATGGTGTGATGGGGATGATGTTTCCACTTTCTGTCCCAGCCCCCATTACATCTTTATTTGGTTGGCGCGTACATCCCATCACAGGCGATCGCCGTTTCCACTCAGGAACAGATTTGGGTGCGGCGATAGGAACACCTGTTTTGGCTGCTAACACAGGTCAAGTAGAGATCGCTGATTGGGTAGGCGGATACGGTTTAACTGTAATCATCAACCATACCAACGCTCAACAAACACTCTATGGTCACATGTCGCAAATCCTTGTCCAACCCGGTCAAGTCGTACAAAAAGGCACTGTGATTGGACTGGTAGGTAGCACCGGCAATTCTACAGGTCCCCACTTACATTTTGAAATGCGTCAACTTACACCTGAAGGTTGGGTAGCTGTTGATCCGGCCACTCAATTGGACTACGCGCTCAATCAACTTGTCCAAACTTTACACACAGCCCAGGCAGTTCAACAACCTGGCAGCTGATAGTGATTGAGGAGTTAGGAGTCGAAGTATTTAACTCATCACTCCTCACTCTGAACTTTTATAAATAGCCATGTTCTGATAGAAATGAGGGAGTTATTTGACGATCTGTTTCAGCATTGCCTTTATCAAAGTTCACAAATTTTTCTACGTACTTACCAAGAATATCCCCTTCTAAGTTCACCCAACTGCCTGCATTCAAAAAAGATAAATTTGTTTCGGCATAGGTAAGGGGAATGACAGCGACCTTAAATTGCATTGTTTCTGGTTGATATTCGGCAACTGTGAGGCTGATCCCATTCACGGCAATACTACCTTTAGGGACAATATAGCAAGCTGTATCAACAGATGCAGTAAACGTCATTTCCCAAGATGTGGCCGTTTGTTCTACCAAAAGCATTTGACCTATGCCGTCCACATGTCCCATCACAAAATGACCACCCACTTTGCTGCCAACACGTAGCGACGCTTCTAAGTTGACATACCTCTGTTCTATTTGTTCTTGTCCTAAAGTTGTTCGACGTAGCGTTTCGGGTGAAGCAGTAGCGATAAATCCGTCTTTTAAAACATCTTCTACTGTCAAACAGACGCCATCGACGGCAACGCTATCACCGACAGCAAGATTGTGCATTACTGAAGCTGATGACTTTACACACGTAATTTGCCAAGAATCTCCTGTAAGAGGTTTGACAGTTCCTAATGCTTGGATTAATCCTGTAAACACGGCTTTTTTGCAAAACTAACTCTAGTTATCGCCTAATTTGGTCTAAAATCAACTAGTAAATATCACCATTTAATTAAGCTTTTGAGTATATTTTTTAACATATGTATAAAAGAATTTCACCACACACGCATCTATCACAAGGCATACTTGAATAGGTAGATTATTGTTGAATTAGACTAGTTTGACTTACTCTGGTGTTGGCTAGCATTTGGGGGTTTAATAGAAGCAATTATAGAGAATAAAGACATATGTTTCTTCAAGTCCCTATTAGGTTAAAACAGGCGTATGATTTGTTACAGACTAGCAAAGAGTGTTCAAAGCATTGTAGAGGCTTAGCCAATGATTGAAATGAAAGTCGCTGGCATAGCATTAGATGCCATAACCCGCAGCCCAATTGTACTTCTGAAAGATGCTTCTGACCGTCGTGCTTTGCCTATCTACATAGGTCAAGAACAGGCAAGAGCAATTATGGGCGCACTTGATAATCAGAAGCCCCCTCGACCGTTAACCCATGACCTCATGGTAAATATTCTAGAAGCATGGAACGTCACTTTGGAACGCGTGATCATTCATTCTTTACAAAAGGACACATTTTATGCAGCGTTGATCGTCCAACAAGGCGAGGTCAAAAAAGAAATTGATGCTCGTCCCAGCGATGCGATCGCTATTGCCCTGCGTACTAATACTCCCATCTGGGTTATGGAAGAAGTCATTGCCGATGCTTCCATTCCCGTTGATCGGGATGCAGATGAAGCCGAACAACAAGCCTTCCGTGACTTTATCTCCAATCTCCGACCTGAGGATTTGATCAAGCGCTTTGGCAGTAGCGAAAGTTAAAAATTTTAGATTTGCGATTCTTGATTTTTGATTAGGCTTGTATTTTAGTTCTTAGTGTCATTTGAAACTAAATCTCCATCTTCTAATCCAAAATCCACAATCTAAAATCCAAAATTCATCAAGATGCAATACCGACGCTTTGGGAAAACAAATTTGCGCTTGTCCGTGTTTTCCTTGGGAACAATGCGCTATCTGGCTAAGAGTGAAAATGCATGGCAGACGATCCAACAAGCCATAGCGCAAGGGATTAATCACATAGAAACCGCCAGAGGTTATGGTAAAAGTGAGGAGTTTCTCGGCAGGGCGATTGATCTTGGGTTGCAAGTACCTCGTTCCCAACTTTACATCACCACTAAAATCTCGCCCACATCTGATGCGGACACAATGCGTCGGTGCATCAATGAATCTCTAGAAAGATTAAAGCTGGATTATCTTGATTGCCTCGCGATTCATGGCTTAAACACCTGGGAACATTTGAACTGGGTATTAAGCGGTTCATACATGCAGGCAGTCCAAGAAGCGGTTGCTGATGGTCGAGTAAGACACGTTGGTTTTTCCACCCACGGTTCATTAGAAGTCATTCTCGCAGCTATTAATACAGATTTGTTTGATTTTGTCAATCTGCATTATTACTATTTTTTTCAACGGAATGCAGCAGCAATTCAACGGGCTTATGAAAAAGACATGGGCGTTTTTATCATTTCACCCGCAGATAAGGGCGGACGCTTATACACCCCACCTCAAAAGTTGCAAGACCTTTGCGCTCCTTTTTCTCCTCTGGAGTTAAACTACCGTTTTTTACTCAGCGACCCCCGGATTACGACTCTTAGCATCGGACCTGCAAACCCAAATGAATTAGTAGAACCGAGGAGAGTTGGCGATCGCGATGGAGAGTTAACCCCAGAGGAAATAACTGTCTTCAATCGTTTAGAAAATCACCTTATCTCTGCCCTTGCCACAGATAAGTGTAGTCAATGTTACGCTTGCTTGCCCTGCCCGGAAAATATCAATATCCCCGAAGTCCTTCGGTTACGAAATCTAGCTGTAGCGTATGATATGAGTGATTTCGGTAAATATCGCTACCAGATGTTTGAAAACGCAGGTCACTGGTTCCCAGGAATGAAAGCGAACCATTGCACTGAATGCGGCGACTGTTTACCCCGATGTCCGGAAAACTTGGAGATTCCAGCTTTGTTACAAGATGCTCATAAGAAATTAAACGGTTCATCTGGACGACGATTGTGGGGGTAGGGGTCTTATACGCAGCTTTTCATGAATCCTTTGTCATACTTCATGAACGTTTCCAACGTCGAAAACATGATTACACAGTCTGTCAGACCATCCGTGAGAGGTTAAAGCAATTGCACTTTTGTCAAGAGGGTGCAGGAAAAGGG
>JAQYWN010000456.1 GCA_029379265.1 Rhizonema sp. NSF051 | reverse complement strand
CATCTTGTAGATATAATGAAAAATGGCAAGTAAATTAAATAGTTTCTCATTATATATATCCATAAATGAAGCATGGGCGAACAGTCGTTCGCCCATACTTAAGATTTCATCAAACGTATAATGAAGTTTCTCTTTATACATATTTAATTCTTTCTTACTTCCACCAATTGTGAAGGTGGTAGCAGCAACATTATTCAGTACCTATATAAATGTATGAAAATTAATAATTTTTCCTCCGTGAATTGGCGCTAAGGTGCTGACCAAACTATACAAGGAAGTAGCAAGGGAAGAAGAAGGAGAATTCTTGATATTATAAGTAGTTTTCACATTGATAGACTACAGGAGGCGCGTAGGGGCAGGTTTTAAATGATATTGGATGTGCCCAGAGATCTAGATAAAACCTGCCCTTACTGCAAAACGGTGGTCTATACATCTGAAAATCGCTGTAACGCGCATCCTCTACTCCCATCTCCCTACTCCCTACTACCTACATCTTTCAGGTTTCGGCTTATCTAGCGTTACTTGTGGTTTTCATCTTGGATGCTGTCGTTGCTAAGACATTTACAGCACTCAGAATTTCGTCTAAAGCTTTGTTGTTTAGACTATCATCAGGAGTGGTTTCAGATAAGTAAGTTTCTACGAAAATCTCAACTCGGTTGATGATGATTTTGCTTTGTGAACGCAATTTATTGAGGTCCTTAGTAGACAAACCTTCCATCATTTTCTTATCCTCTCAATTTTACGGTTGGACTCGATATCTTTAGTCAGTAATTCTCCTCCACGAGATGATTCTCGCATCTCACTTTCTCAAGCGTAAGGCAAAGAACAGAAGGTATAAAAAAACTTTTTTAAGACATCTGTTCTTTATTCTGCCAAACCGAGGGAGGTGATAATTTCTAGTGCAGCGCGGTAAAATTAACTAGACAGTTTCGATCTCTATTCTTCTCACCTGTCTTTCGTCTTTGACTACGCTACTTAAGGCATATTACAGTAACTTGAAGCCGAAGTTGTTCAGTGTTTCACGCAAGTCCTTACATCCTTTTAAATAATCTAGAGTGGCAATACGCTCTGCTGATTTTTCAGACCAATCACTAGTTGCACTGACATTGTGTTTGGAATTGAATTCTTTGATGATATCGTCGTAATGAGCGATCGCTTCAGCTTGTCCTGATAATTTATAGGTTTCCCGGTGCAGTACAGCCGACTGGGGCAACCGTGGCTTAATTGCCGCTTCGCTCTCGGAATTTGGATAACCCACAGACAACCCAAATATAGGAAAGACAAAAGGTGGCAAATTTAATAGTGTTGCTACCTCTTGCGTGTTTTTGCGTATTGCGCCAACATATACAGTTCCCAAACCGATAGATTCTGCAGCTATAGCTGCATTTTGTGCTGCTACAGAAGCATCGACGACTCCTTTAATCAACAATTCTAAGTAATCAAGAGCAACATGAGGTAGTCCTCTATTCTCAGCAATATAAGCCAGACGACCTAAATCTGCTAACCAAACCAAAAATACAGGAGCCTGGTTCATGAATACTTGGTTATTCGCCAGTCTGCACAATTCGGCTTTGCGCTCTTGATCTTCAACTGCTACGACACTCCAGGTTTGCATATTGGCTGAACTAGCAGCAGATTGAGCAGCGGCAACTAACCACTCTAGAGTTCCGGGCGCTAGAGGTTTAGATAAATAAGAGCGCACTGAACGGTGAGATAGTAGTGTCTCTAAAGAGTCATTCCAGTCAATGTCCCAATTGAAAGGAATCTCCCCATAGCGCGATTGCAGTAATTCTGTAGGATTAGTCTTAGTCATAGTCATAGTTTACTTTTGAACTCCATGCTTTTCTACAGTTTCAGAGGAAGTATGAACATCCCCGTTGCAATTTTATTGAGCTGCAAGACAATTTGTATCAGTAACAATTCTTCACCACGACTCAAAATAGGTCGAGATCGGGCTCTCTAGAATCCGACTGCTTACCCTGCTGTGTTAGTAATTTTGGTTGGAGACTACGCAACAGAGAGCGCAGCACATCAGTCTTAGTGCGTTGAGACTGCTGGCAGTACTGCTCCAACAAATGCAGCTCTTCTGGAGAAGATTGAAAGGTGATCCATCCTTGCTGTTTTCTCGGCATGATTATTTACCAAATATAGCAATCCTATATGAGTTGTGAAAATTGAAAGTCTTTGAATCCCAGTGAGCGCAGAAGTTATCGGGATTCTCGTTTTTCACGAATAATTTAGGACTACTATAGTTTAGTAAAAATATAACAGCAGTCGGTATAGTAGCGATCGCCAAACTGATACATAATTGTCATACTTTCCTCACAAACTTCACTTTTGATTCAAGTCTTTTGTGGTCAAACTGACTGTAATGTACTTTCCTTTTAATGAGTAAAATCACGGCGCGGCAGGTCTAAATTTAGTAGGTGTTTTGTGTTCACCCTTGAGGAACCAAATTTAGGAGTTCTTCAACCGTGAGACTGCGCTTAAATTGTACTGATTGATGCTTTACAGCATCCAGCACTGATTGAATTTGTGGCTGACTGAGCGTAATTCCATGTTCTTGTAGTACACTGAGTACTAGGTGCCGACCGGAATGTTTGCCTAGGACTAAGCGACGTTCCCAACCAACATCTTCCGGCGCGAACGGTTCGTAAGTACTCGGATTTTTCAATACACCGTGAGCATGAATGCCTGATTCGTGTGCAAAAGTATTTTCACCGACGATCGCCTTCCAAGGAGGAACCGGCCAGTTGGCAGCTTTAGCAACTAACCGTGACAGTTCCAGCAACTTTTTTGTATCAATGCCCGTTTGAATGTTGTAGATACATTTCAGTGCCATCACGATTTCTTCCAGCGCCGCATTGCCTGCCCTTTCGCCAATCCCGTTTACTGTGGTGTTGACTGATAGCGCTCCTGCTTCAATCCCAGCTAGCGAGTTCGCCATTGCCAATCCAAAGTCATTGTGCGTGTGCATTTCTATTGGAATGAATAGGTGATGCACAAGGGAGCGAACTTTGCTGAAAGTGGTTAGAGGGTCGAGAATTCCTACAGTGTCACAGAAACGAAATCGGAAAGCTCCCCATTCTTGAGCAAAGAACGCTACATCTAATAAAAAAGATTCATCAGCTCTAGACGAATCTTCTCCGCCAACGGAGACGGCTAAACCATGATCGCAGGCGAAATTTATCGCATCCCGTAGACGATCCAGAATCACCTGTCGCTGGCCCCCAAACTTTGCAGCAATCTGAATTTCCGAGACGGGAATAGAAATATGCACCCGTTCCAAACCACAATCTATAGAGGCTTTAATATCAGATAAATTAGCACGGTTCCAGCCAAGTAATTTAGCGTTTAATCCTAAACTAGCAATGGTTCGGATTGACTCTGCTTCTTCAAGCCCCATTGCCGGAACGCCAATTTCTAGTTCCGGAACACCAATGGCATCAAGAAAGGTAGCGATCGCAATCTTTTCCTCAACGTTAAAAGCCACGCCTGCTGCCTGTTCGCCATCTCGTAAAGTCGTATCGTTAATCTGAATGGGATGTTTGTTCATAATCAAGTGATGATTCATCATCGACTTATTTGTTGTGTAATTTTCATTTGCTTGAGGCATACTGAGACTCCACCTTAAATATTTGTGACAACTTACCCAATATTGCTGATGTCATAACCGCCCTTGAACTTCTAACTGCGATTGGACTAGTCGATGTCCCAAGGTACTGAGCAACTGCAGTACTGGTGCTTCTTCCAAGTATTCTTTGATAATCACGCTCATCGGCGGAGCGATCAATGCAGAAGGATACAATCCCAAAGCAAAGGCAGTAGCTACGGATAGAGCGACATCTTGATGGCTGTAGACGATATTGTCAAATCTAATAACCGTGTGCAATGCGACTTGCTCCTCTTGGAGCTTGCGCTCTTCAAGCATACGATTACCGGAACCAGGTTCACGATTGATAATAGTTATTTCTAATTTCACCAAGTCGGTGACTGTTTTGATTCCCTTTGGGTTTCCTAGTGGGACTAAGAGTCCTTCCTCCCAAACCCCAAGAGTCATTAAAACTGCACTCTTACCACCTAAAGCTTTCCGCACAAAGGAAATGTTGTGTTCTCCAGTTTGCGAATCGTACAGGTGCATCCCTGCAATGTGAACTTCACCTCGGCACAAGCTACGCAATGCTGCCATACTGTTGGCTAGAATATGGTGAACTCGCAGTTGCGGATGCCAACGTTCAGCTGCTCTTGCCCAGACGGTGCCCAAGCGAGTTCTAATTGACTTCAGGTTATTACAAAGGTTCACGTCCAGCTTCATGAGGCTACATCTCTCCGTTACAAAAAGCTGCTGTGGACATACTTAATATCAATATCGTTCAGTTAAGGCATTTATTCGTTGAGGCAGGCAGGGGAGGCAGGGGAGGCAGGGGAGGCAATCTTATCGCAGGGGAGGAAAGAGTTGACGAACAATTAGTTCAAAGCCCCCCCTGCTTCTCTACTCCCCCTGCTCCCCCTGCCTGCCTTCACGAGTCAACGTCTTATCTGAACCGTATTGTACTTAATATGTCGGGGCGATACGGATGTGCGCCGTTGCCAAGGGCATCGCGGCGGTTTAAGAGTGTTTATCGTTTCTGTTGGAAGACATGTTGATGCTTTATTTCGATTCATCTTGCGCAAGTCTAACATACATATTGCCAAAATCCTTGCTGTTTTGGATACTATTTGGCGATCGCGTTTTCATCAGCTACGAACCAAATTGCTCATCATACGACTTTAGATGAAAGGAAAGTTGCAAGGGCGCTAGCATCAATAGCGCTGCCACAATCCCACGAGCTTTCCTCGTGGGATTGTGGCAGCATAATAGAAAAAAATGCGACTTTTAGTCCGAGTAAGGTAAATCCCGATCTAGATGCCCATAGTCTTTTTTGGTTGGTACCGCTACCCACTGGAGTTCTAACCATAAGGAGGGGTTTTTTTCCTTTAATCTTGAAGCGGGATCGCGGATAATGCGTGTGGCGTTCATGCAAAGTGCGTCCGATATTCCCAGATCTATGGCAACACCTTTGAGAATGTCTTTGTAGGCATTGACTAAGACAAACAGCACATTGGGCGAATATACGGCAAAATGCTGAAAAAGTTTTGGTGGGTAGCCCCAGTAGAAGTTTACGATTTCGACGTGGCAGTACTGGAGCAACTCACCGAGTTTAGGACAGCGCCCCTTGGCTACGGTGATAAATTTTTGGACTAAAACCTCTTCGGTCAGCATTATAAGTTCTACTCCTTCAATGAGGTAGATAAATTTTGGCGTGGTTCATAACGCCGATTTCTCAAATAGTAGTAAGAATTTTACGCAGTTTTTCCGGCTTTCTTGAGTAAGAGGTTGCCAATTGCTCCAGACACTTTGTTATGAGGGATAATCCCTACTGCATCGTCCTAGTTAAACAACCCAAACTTCACCAGCAGTTCCTCTAGCTGATCATTAGACATAGATTTCGGAATCACAAAATCTGTGTTGTCGTCAATTGCCATTGCCAGGTTGCGATAGTGTAGCGCCTGGGCACAATTAGGAGCATACTCAATTACCGTCTTGCGGTGGAACTCTGCTTGTTGCACCATGTTGTCTCTGGGTATGGTGTAGATCGTTTGAGTGCCTAATTTCTCTGCCAGAGCCTGGAGCAGATCGTTTTCTCGATCAACGTTGCGAGAGTTGCAGATTAATCCTCCCAGACGTATACCGCTTATAGAAGCATACTTCTGAATACTTCTACAGATGTTATTGACGGTATACATTGCCATAATTTCTCCAGAAGTGACGATGTAAATTTCTTGAGCTTTGCGTTCGCGAATAGGCATTACAAATCCACCGCACACCAAATCACCTAGACCATCATAGAATGTGTAATCAAGTCTAACTGATTCATCATAGGCACCAAGTTGTTCTAGTAACCCAATGGATGTCAAGATGCTTCGACCTGTACATCCCACACTAGGCTCCGGACCACCCGATTCCACACACAAAATCTTCCCCCATCCTTCTTGGCGGAAGTCTTCTAGATTCACTTCTTCTTGTTCTCTCCGCAGCGTATCGAGTACAATTTTTTGGTGGAATCCGCCTAAAAGAAGTCGGGTAGAGTCTGCTTTCGAGTCACACCCCACAACCATCACCTTACGACCCAGATCACTCAGTCCAGCTACTGTATTTTGAGTCGTTGTGGACTTACCAATTCCTCCTCTTCCATAAATAGCAATCTTCCGCATAAAAACCTCGGTCATGGCCCAGACCAGTTTATTGACCTCTAAGATTATGGTGTAATCAAGCAGAGTGTTTAATCAAAATAGAGTTGTAGTTTTTGTACAGGAACTTACCGAGGTTATGACAGCATCAATGTTGTCAGATAGTACATACTGGTCATTTATCTAACACAAGAACTACTCAAGGCTATCTACTATAAAGTATTAGCATTCAGCCCTCAGCTATCATTATTTTTCCTTCTTTGGAAGATACATAAAAAAAATCAGTCCAGCCTGGCAATGACAACGGCTTTGCCAAAGGGAAAACCAACTTTTTAGCGGCTTTGATCCGCTTCGATTGTAATGCCGTCACCAAAAACTGATCAGGCTGGCCTGATACTACTCGCTTCGCAGGTATCTAAGGAGGTTTTGTCCTTTAGATTTGCTATATTTCAATAATATCATACATCTGTCAAATTTACTTGCGCTGAATAATAAATTTACAAAGAGTATTCGTGGTTACATTTAGTCTTCAACTAGAGAGTCTTAAAG
>JAQYWN010000455.1 GCA_029379265.1 Rhizonema sp. NSF051 | reverse complement strand
AGCGAATATATTTTACCTTTCTATATTTCTTTACTTTGGCACTCAAAATTTAGATTTATAACCGTCCTAATTAAGAATGCTAAGAAAAAATAAAATTTTACTGACAACAATCAACCTTTAATCTTGCCCATTTATTCAATGGGGGAATTTTAGCTAGAATACCCTTTTTCAGAGGTTCCGGTCTTTCTGACCACGGCAGAGAACCATCATGCTTTAAATAGTATTGACTGGCACATTTCAATACAGCAGATGCACTATCGTCAATTGGTAAATCGCCAAAAAGATAGGTAAATTTTCCTTCAGCTACAAATGCGATCGCGCAGGAACGATTACAAGCACTCATGCATTCAACTGCTTGAATTGGGAATTTATCCCGGAATTCCCAGTCTTGCCAGAGTTCTTCAAGCTGCCTTAATAGTTTTTCACCACCACTTGAACCAACACGTTTACCGTCTTGCCAAACACTGGCACAAGTCGTGCAAACGAATAAAGTATGCTGTTTGCTTGTCATTAATTTTGATGTATGTGGGAGAAAGTCGAAATCGCAGGTATGAAGCCAAATTAACTGTGCAGCAACGCAAGAGTACAGGCAGTCAGAAGACAGGAGTCACAGGATATAGAAATCCTAAATCATTCATGAAAAATTTTAAGTAGTTTAGTGGGCACTGCCCACCAAATCCGGGTGAGGTGAGGCATAGCCCTACCTACGTATATTTCAAAAATCAAATATGATTCCTCTAGGAGAGAAATATCTATACATAGACTATATGTTCACCTATTTTTCACTTTCTGGTTATTTCTGCCATGCTGTACTTGGAAATTACAACACCAAAGATTGAAAATTATTTGCACTTAACAGGTTATATGAAATCCGTTCGTACTGAATTATTTATCCTTCCGCGATCTCTGCTTTCTCTGCAAGGAGCGCGGTTTTTGATAATTTAGATATCACCTGATTCGATATAACATTCGACCTTGCTTTTAGAAAAACAAGTCGGTTGTAGTCTATATACTTATAAATTCATCCCTAGCCGAAATTTGTAGATGATTTTCGGCTTTACGATTAGAAGACAGCAAGTGTCGCTGCGGATTTTGAGAAGATTCATATTGATTTTTCATCTGTACCTCGCAGATGGATGTAAGTTTGTTGTTACCTTCGGCGGGCATTCTGACTCAGAGACATAAATCTCATCACAGTTGCGGGACAGCGCCGGATTCGCACCGGACTTTCCCCGTTACCTCTAATGGCTGATATCACTAGAACCGATTTATAGTAGCTTCATTATATAATGATTACTCCTTTTAAAGCAATACTAGTTTGTCAAAGATTTGTAAAGGATAAGTAAGTTAGCGTCAAAGAAGAGGCAGAGGGGCTTTCTAGCGGGGAGCAAGGGAGAAGACCCCATAGATGAATGTAGGGGCTTGGATGTTGTCGAAAAGGGGAGCTTCCACGAATTTATTCGGGGGCTTGCGACCAGATTGCAGGGATACAGGGGACATTTGTTTTTTTCTTTTCCCCCTTGCCCCCTGCCCCTAGAATATAAAAAATAGTCTGGAACGGAAGCAAGGTTTTAAGTTTCTCAAAGACCCGATTTTTTTCGCGAAGAAGTGTATTTGTCAAATCCTCTAAACGGGTGGCGATATGGATGGCAGCTGTTGCCTACGGGCATCGCTAAAAGAACTCCATATTTGGTATTTCCTGTCAATGCGTAAGTCCTTACGTATCAAAAATGCCCAAAACTTTTTCTGGGTAACGATTATGAGTAGTGGGATCGCTCTTACAAGCGAAAACTGTGGGTGTAAGTCTTCCTTCGACTCGCTCATACTCATCTTCGAGTAACCAAAGTTTTGCTTGTTCATAATCACCACTAGAAAATACAATTTGATAATTTTGAGTTGGATCGTAAATGCAAATCCTACCGTCCGTATTGCTAAGTAAAATTAGAACGTAAGGAGGCGAAGCAGTCGGATCTACCCACAACTCTGTAAACTCCCAGTTATCTGCTATGTTTTGTGTGAAGAATGACATGATACTTGTTTCCTTTGACTTTCATTTCGGCGTAATATTAAGTTCGGATTAATGCTTATAAATCCTGAATAAGCCCACCCCCGCACACTTCAAAATGTAGTATATTTTTGCACAGGCGCTTAGACATGCTGCGAGGGGTGAAGCGAACAGAATTCGCCCAAAGCATCTGCCATGTCTGCGCTGTAAAGCACCAACACTACTGCTGTATTGTATAATTTCTCTTAGGATGCAATCATAATATCTTTAGGTTGCTGGTGAAAAAATTGGTATAATGTTGGCACATCACCCACGACGTAGGGAATCATTACTAACAATAATGTCCCGAATCCAGTCAGACAAATTAAGCGATCGCGTAAATGGGTGGATAAGCGGATTTTTCCATTTCCCCAGTTAAACAGACGCAATATCAGGATCGACATACTGAGAAGTGCCAGTGGCGGATAGAATAATCCTTCAAGGGCGATGGTGATCGTTGTAGGTAGCCAAGACCGTCGCAGAAAGTGGTAAAAAATGCTAAAAATAGTGGAGAAACAAAAGCTCGTGGTGAGGCAGAGGCTAAATCATCATTCATCCACACAGCCTGGTTAAGCAATAGCGTAGATGCAAATGCAGCCACAGGGACAGGAAATATCTGCATACAAACTCGAAAACAGTAAAGCGATGCGACAATTCCCAAGACTGAGGGCAAAACTTTACTGAGTAGCAATGGGTACATTCCTATATTTGCCATCACCCAAAATGCGTTTAACTTTTGCCGCTAATAGAATCCATCGTCTTCAATAGGTCTGCCAGTGCCTGCTTGCAATCTACAGCATTGGGAGTGTCTGCGCGTAATGCTCCAAGCGCTCGGTCAATTGCTTTATCAATCCGATGCCAATCTGTCGATGATCGCGGCTTCAAGCCTGCTTCGGCGGAGTCCCAAGCAACTTCCAAATCCTTGATTCGTGCTTTTGCTCCTTTCAAGTCACCCTTGTCTACGATAGCCATAACATCGGTCGTAATGGTTCGGAAGCGAGACAAATCACCAAGCTTAGAACGAGAATTGTTTTCCTGTAAGGCAATCTCCGACGCAGCGTTACTTTTGGTTGAGTTTTTGGTTTCAGTGCCAGCCTGTTTTGAACAACCCATTGCCAATGCTAAAATAATTAAGGCCGCAACGACAAGGGTAGAGCGGTTAAATTTTTTTGCGATTTCCATGCTAAGTCCTTTCAAGAAATGAAAAATTATTTGTCCTTGACCCTTGCGCCCGATTTGGACACGCCAAAATGAGACAAGGTAACCAGTGCGACAATCACTGACAGGAAAATGGCACTTGTTCGCATGGCTCCAAGCCCAAGACCACCGTAGGTGGTGGATTGAGTTAGCAAGTCACCGAGCGCTGCACCAAGCGGACGAGTCAGGATGTAGGCAATCCAAAAGGTAAGCACCGCATTTACACTAAATCGCCAAGCGACAAACGTTATGGCGATCAGGATGCCAAATACCACAACGCCCCAGCTAAAACCCAAACTTAAAGCTTCAGTCGCCAGATCACCCGCTGCCGTACCAAGCGCAAAAGTACATAAAATTGCCGCCCAATAAAACAATTCTCTGCGTCGTGTGACGATAGAATGCATTGATAGCGTTCGTTCTTTGCGATACCAAAGGAAAAATATCATTGCGAGAGTAGCAGCAAACACTGTGGTACTCAAGTAGAGGCTTACTCCTAGCCCGTCGGTGAGTGCATCAGTAATTTGTGTTCCAACTACGCTAACCAGCACAACTGTCAGCCAGTAAATAGAAGGCACATAGCGATGTGAACGTAATTGCATAAAAAGTGCAATGGCTAAAAGGGTAATTGTGACACCTCTGCTCACACTCTGACCCCATCCTGCATTGACTGCCAAGTAATCAGCACCTGTCTCGCCAACAGTTGTTGACATAATCTTGATGATCCAAAAGCCAAGAGTTACTTCTGGCACTTTATTGAATCTTCTCATGTTCTATTCAGGCTGAAACCCTCAATAATTATTTGCTTAATCTCATGCTAGATAGTAAAACTCAAGAACTAGGAAAGATTTGTCATAACGGGACTATCACTGATGAAAGTGGAATGCCTTTGTATGCAAGTAAAATTGCTCAGCATTCGCTTTAATGGTAAAGGAAGTAGCAAGCGTGATATGATCCGCCATGCAACGTCTGAAACTCTTGTTACGAAAGGGTTATAAAAATATCTCTTTGACATTCTTGATATATACTCCTTTTTCTTTTGCTGTAGCTTGCTTTTTCAATCAAGAGACTGTCCCTGCCTTAATCTCTGTAGTTTCAGCATCGTGATACATATCATCAACCACAAAAATCCAATACCGTAACCTGCAATTATATCTGTCGGCCAATGTACTCCTAAATACAGACGACTGATACCAATTGCCACAATTAAAATAACTGCTAAAGTGTAAATTATCTGTGAAAATTTAGGATAATGAGTAGCTAATATATAAGCAATAAAACCGTACATTACCATAGAACCTAGTGCATGACCACTGGGAAAACTAAAAGACTTCTCAGAAATCAAAAGAGTCCAAAGTTGCGGACGAGGTTTAGAGAAAAATAACTTTAACCCTGTATTTAAAATTAACCCTCCTAAACAGGTAAGCACAAAAATATATGTTTCGACTCGGTAATGTCGCCACCAAAGTGTTCCTAAAGTCAATGCTGCGACTACTACTACTGTCGTTGGACTACCAAGACTCGTTATAGCCAGCATTAAATTATCTAGACTTGGATTAGCAAACTGATGCAACCACAAAAGAAAAGATGTATCAAATGCAAAAGCTTCTCGCTCTAAGACCTCTTTGGCTAGTTTTGCTAAAACAAAAAGAATGAGCAGACAACTAACAAGTCCAAAAATACCAATAGTGGCAATTAATGTAACTAAACGAGGATGTATATAACGCAACCAGAAATTAGAAAATTGTTGGAGCATACTTAAATGTTATTCATCTTCAAAAGACCTAGTTAGTACTAGTATAGGTCAGCGGAAATACGGATATAAGCTAAAAATGTGTAAACATTTTCCAAATCAGCATTCTTGATTTTTACTTTTGACTTTTACGCTACACGCCTCAGTAATGCCAAAAAACAGAATTATAGGTTTAGCAAACCTATAATTCTGGATATGAGAGGTGTTCATAGTTATGAGGTGAGTTATCTATCTGCTTAAACGCATCACTCAAGTGGGAGACGTACTTTTTTCTCCTGTCGCACGGAAAAGAATAGGACAATTGCTAGTAAGATAAAGGCGATGACCGTTGCATATTCCCTTGGCAGTGATAGACCGCCATCTTTGACTGGCTTAGTAAGAAAATCTCCGAAGGTGGCTCCGAAGGGACGCGTAAAGATGAACGCGAGCCAGAATAGGAGAATATCGCTCAACTTTGTTATATAGTGAAGGGCGACGACAACACCAATGACGCTGGCTGTTATCAATGCGCCCTGAATATAGCTCAGTCCTAAGTTGCTTGTCAGAAAGTCACCAAAGGCCGTTCCCAAACTGTTGGAGAACACGACAGCCAGCCAATAGGTGGTCTCTGCGTCTTTCCTCATAATAGGATAAACGCTCAAATCTCGATCTCGGTAGTACCAGATGGCAAGAACGCTCAACAAACCGGCTACCAGAATCAGCGATCCCACTGCGTAGCCCAGCCCGAAAGATCGATCCATCAAATCTGAAACTTCGGTTCCGGCTGTGGTTGTCGCAATGATGGCTACCCAGTAAAGTGCTGGAAGATATCTGTCTGCTTGAATTTGAAAAAACAGGAGAATAGCCAGCATGGCGAACGTTACGGCAAAGGCAATGTAATATCCTAGTCCAAGAGTCATTGAGATGAAGTCACCTGCTGTCTCGCCGAGCGTCGTGGCAATAATCTTCATTATCCAGAAGAAAATTGTGACTTTTGCAACTTTGTTCATTTCTTAATTCACAAGAAAAAATAGTAAGTCATCATAAATTCATATTTGAATTACTTGCAGACTGATTAGACTTTACATCGCAAAAGTCAAGAAAAAGTCAAGATTTGATTGCCGACGCAATTTCATTCCTAAAAATCAACGAAAACCGTGTAAAATCTCTAATGAAAAGTTGATTTTACTATTACTTAATTGAGTAAATTAAATTTCATCTTGACTATTTCTGGACTTTTATTACCTACTGTGAAAATGCAACCCCATAGTTGTGGGAATTTTACAAGTATGAAAACTTCAACAAAAATCACTTTGATAGTAGCGTTTGTTGGTACTTTAGGCTTTGCTGGATTGTCGAGAATTGTAGGAGCAAAACAACCAAAATCTCCGGTAGCAATTGTACGTCAGCATCATATTGCTACCCAAGTTGTTGAAGCCAGTGATGGCAACGGTGAAACAAACGACGATGTGCAAGAAGCTGCAAAACTGCAACCACTAGCTAAAATTACAGCACAACAAGCACAGCAAGCAGCTGAAGTATCGGTGGGAGGTAAGGCGAATAGTGTCAAGCTCGAAAATGAAAATGGCAGCTTAGTTTATGCTGTAAAAATTGGTCAGCAAGATGTTAAAATTGATGCTGGCAACGGCAAGGTTTTATATGCCGAGAATGACAATCAACAAGATGAGAAAAATGAAGCTACTCGTCCTAAGAGTAGTATTCAAGTTCCAGATACTGGTGATGGCGAGCACGAAACCAATGATGATAAGTAAGTCGGGAACTTGAAATTACTTACTTAAATAAATACTCAGTAAAAAAATGTTATAGTAC
>JAQYWN010000454.1 GCA_029379265.1 Rhizonema sp. NSF051 | reverse complement strand
AAATTTAACAGTGAAATTTCTATTGGAAATCAAAATACCGTAGTGCTAAGTTGATAGCTTGACATAAATTATTGGTGTTCTAAATTTCTCATGATTATACAATTGTCAAACTTCAAGATTAGCTACGAAAATGAGCAAATTCAACACGTTTACTGTTCCTGATGCTAGACGAATGCCAGTCATAATCCTTGCGGATATTAGCGGGAGTATGAGTGTCGATGGCAAGATAGGGACATTAAACAGGGCGATTGCCGAAATGATCGCCTCTTTTGCACAAGAAGAAGATGTCCGTGCCTCCATCCACTAGACCCAGCTTTACCCCTGGTAGTGCTGTGCTGCTTGCTACTGATGGAATAGCAGACGACTTGGTGAGCGATCGCTTGTCCGATTTTATCAACTTGCTTACTGAAGAGTTTGGCTGTATGCAACCAGCTGTGCGGTGGCGATCGCTCTGCCAAGAATTGCGAAATTGGCCCACACCCAAGCACCTTGATGATAAAACTTTGGCTATTCTTTGGCATAAAAAAGATGATTTTGAGGGTGCAAGCTGATGACAGAATCTGCTCAACGAGTAGTTGATGAACTTGGTCATGTGTATGAACTGGAAAAAGAATTAGGTAGCGGGGGACAAGGAACAGTCTTTGCTGTCAAAGGCGGCAAATTGGCAGTAAAAATTATGAGCGATCGCTCTCGTCGGGACTACCTACGACTACAACTTAGACAAGTGCGGATGCTATTTGATCTAGGGGGACTTCCGATAGCCACTCCCAAAGAAATGTTAAAGCCGCCGCGCCTTGGCTATGTGATGGAACTACTTACTGGCATGGTTCCCTTAAATAATCTCATAAATGTCCCTAAGAATATAAATTGCTTAGTTGAATGGTACTTAGAAGGTGGGGGACTTCGCCGCCGCCTACTGCTACTAGCACGTTGCTCGGAAACTTTATCTCAGTTACATGGAAAAGGGCTTGTTTATACTGACCCTTCACCTGATAACATTTTTGTTTCTGCTGATGTTGATGCCCATGAAATTCGGTTGATTGATGCTGACAATCTTCACCATGAAAGTTCTGCATCTTCAATAAATTTTTATACTCCCGGATTTGGCGCACCTGAATTAGTTACCAGAAAGAGGAGTGTAAATACCCTCACTGATGCTCATGCTTTTGCAGTTATAGCATTTAAAACGTTATGTCTTGTTCACCCATTGATGGGGGATATGGTGAATGATGGGGAACCGGAACTTGAGACGCAAGCTGAGATAGGAAATTTACCTTGGATTGATGATCCTGAAGATACTCGAAACTCAACAAATCAAGGTTTTCCACGAAATATTGTCCTTTCTCCTGGTTTGAGTAAATTGTGTCAGCGTAGTTTCAAAGTAGGTCTTAAAGAACCAAAACAAAGACCAGGTATTGCACAATGGACTGAAAAATTGTATTCAGCAGCAGATTGCACTATACATTGTCCAGAATGCAATAGCACTTACTATGCAAATCAGACATTCTGCCCTTGGTGTAACCATCCTCGACCTACTTTTATTCTCGTCAAAATACAACGTTGGGAACCACTAGCAGGGCGTTTTAAAGAACAGGAACCGTTACAGGTACTTGCTTTAACGTCTTCTGAACCCTTAATTTTGACAAGTCGCATTGTTAGTGGCAGAACAGGTATAGATAGCCACAATCCTAATATTGAGCTTATTTTGGAAGGAGAAAATATTAAAGTACGCAGTCTTAATGGTCAATGCTTTTGGTTGACATCTGAGGGAAGTCAAAAAGTAGAAACAGAAATACGGGATACATGGCTTCACTTTCCTGCTCAATCAGGACAATATGGCTCCTGGCTGTTACATTTTGGCAATCTTGATTACTCGCATCGTCTGGCTACTTTCAATCTGGTGCGTGGAGCAAATGTATGAGAATAAGTGATATTCAAAGCGGAAGAGTTTACACTGTAGAGGTTGAGCGAGCCTCGCGCACTCCTTTTGAAGGTCGAAATGTATTAGCTGTTAAGAACGAAGTTTTTTTATATCAATCAGAAATTACTGCTGAAATTCTCCTGCGTCACGCTACAGAAGATGCTTGGGATATTCGGGGAACTGACATAAAGAATAAGAATATTTTGGAAGGAGTTATAGAGCGGAATTTACCGCGTCTATGTTGGGTGGCTTCAGTACCCTCCAAAAAACTCCAGCTGATTGTGCAGGTGCATGAATTTCCTCAACGGCTTTACCTGTCTGATGATATTCAGATAGGTATCGATGAAAAAATTATTGAAGATATCCGTGAAAAACATCTTCGCAATAATGCACCTGTTGAAAAAATCATCGAATGGCTTGCAGGAGAATTTTTGCTACCTACAATGACTGAGGGTGGTGCTAGACAAGCGTTACTTCAGGCAGGTACAAGTTACCAAAATGGAGTAGAAAATACATTTCGTTTGTGTGGTAAAGAAAGGGCTATTAATGTCCGCCGTAACCGAGATGACAAGCTGATTGTTGACAAAATAGAGAAGGCACGCCAACCTAAGGATTACGATGAACAACGTCCCGTTTTTCTAATAGAAGCACAATTATCTTTCTCTGATATTTCCCTAGCAGTTACTTTACCAAAATCTGCCCGCACAGAACTTGATTTTATAGTAGAAAAGTCTAACAGTTATCTAGCACTATGGAAAGAGTACAACCGCCTTGAACAAGAAAGTATTCTCCAAAAAGCTCAACAATTTGGATGGGTGCGATACGACCATCAAGAAATGCTGCATAATGGCGATCGCCGATTTCGTTTGCTGCGGGAGGACAATCTAGAAGAAAGGCTGAAGACGCTTGTCGATTCAAAAGAGTTTTCACTTGAAGCCAGCAAAAGTTCACCTGATTTTAGCCTGAGCGAAGACCGAAAAACTGTTACTAAATCATTTTTTGGACAGATAGAATATCTAGATTTATACAGTTTCAAAATTGACATTCGTCCCTCAAATACAGATGACGATTTTTCTCCTCCTTCAGAAGGTTTTTTGTTCATTTGCCTATCTGGAGATAGAATCCGTTTGGCACGTCGTCAAAAGGCTGAAGAACTCATCAGAAATGCCATTTGTCCAATGCCACAGCTAGGGTTAATTTTAGAAAATCAGCGTGTCCCCACACGCCGTACTAATCCGCAAAAACCTTTATCAAAAGACACCAAAAAACTTTTTAATGGTTATCCCACTCCCCGTCAAGAAGAAGCTTTGAAAGTAGCTCTCAATACACCGGATATCGCTCTGATTCAAGGACCGCCAGGAACGGGAAAAACTAAGGTAATTACTGCGTTACAAGTTAGATTAGCAGAAATTAGTGAGAATTCTGGTAGGAGTGTATCTCATCGGTTGTTGCTGACAAGCTACCAGCACGATGCAGTGGAAAACGCAGCAGAGAGAACGGTTGTTTTCGGACTTCCCGCAGTGAGGATAGGCGGGAAAGCTTCATCTAATGAAGCACCAGATAACTTAGACCGATGGCGGCGATCGCGCATAGATGCTCTAGAAGCGAAACTTGCCGCTTTGCCAGAGTTACCGGAGAATGCCAGCTTGCGGCAAGTGCAGAATCTTGTAGCCAGTTATATCCTCACTCCTGGGAACAGACAACAGACAGCAGCACTGATAAATCAGATATTTGAACTCACCAAAGGCAAGATAAACAGTGAGTTGAGCGATCGCTTGTGGGAATATAGCAACCGACTCGCTAGGGGACAAAACCTTCAGAACATCGAGAGGGATGAAGAACGAGAGTTAGCACTAAAAGCAGTAAACTCGATTAGAACTGACCCTGTAACCTTCTGTGATGATGGTCCGATGACTGCTATGAAAGCACTTCGCCGTCTGGAGTCGTTGCAGGTACTAGAGACTACTGAGCGGCAACTTTTGCATTATGCTGCGGAGTGGATGGATGAAGAAGCGCCGCCGTTTTTACCGGAATTGGCAATACTGCGCGATCGCCTACGAGAACAACTAATTCCCCAAGAAGTTCCTGTTACTACAACTGTTGCCGATCCAGAAATTGAAGCTTTACTCAACGAAGTCAGGGAGGCACTTTATGAGCGTGTTAGCCAATCCAAAGCAGGTGTAGAAGCAGTATTATCCGAGTATTTAGAAGACCTCAAAACCGATCCTGAAGGAGTCAGAGAAATGCTGCGTAATTACACTGTAGTGCTTGCGGCTACTTGCCAGCAGTCCGCAAGTAGACAAATGGCAATCGTAACAGGACATTCTGACAGCAGTTTCGAGACAGTGATTGTAGATGAAGCAGCCAGAGCGAACCCGCTAGATCTTTTCATTCCCATGTCCAAAGCCGAGCGGCGAATTATTCTTGTAGGCGATCATCGTCAACTTCCTCATATTCTTGAAGAAGAAGTAGAACGTCAACTTGGTCAATCCGCAGAAGCTACCAAAAATGCTCTGAAAAAAAGCCTCTTTGAACGTCTGTTCATCCAGATGAAAGAGCTAGAAAAAATTGATGGCATCAAGCGGACAGTTACTTTAGATACCCAGTACCGAATGCACCCAATTTTGGGGGATTTTGTTAGCCGCACCTTTTACGAATATCATGGTGAACCACCTATCCGTGCAGGTAGAGCTGAAGAAGAATTTGTACATAATTTACCTGGTTATGAGAATGTTGTGGCAGCTTGGATCAACGTCCCCCTAAGTGCTGGAAGGGAAACCAAGGGACGAAGTAAATCTCGTCCAACTGAAGCCACACGAATTGCTCAAGAATTGAAAAGGTTAATAGAAAATGACCGACAACTTACCTTTGGTATTATTGCCTTTTATTCAGCACAGGTTACTGAAATTTGGAAAGCACTTTGTCAAGTTGAAATAGCAGAGCTAACGGACGAGGGCATTTACCAAATTGCTCCTGCTTATCAAGAGACAAGAAACCCCGAAGGCAAAATTGTAGAAAGGCTGAGAGTAGGAACAGTAGATGCTTTCCAAGGGAAAGAATTTGATGTGGTTTTTCTTTCGATGACTCGCAGTAATGACATCAAGGTAGTAAGTGAAGAACAATATCCCAAAAAATACGGCTTCCTAATGTTAGAAAACCGTCTTTGTGTAGCCATGAGTCGTCAGCAACGCTTGTTAATTACAGTCGGAGATTTAGAGATGGTAAAAGCGGAAGCGGCTCCCAAAGCAATTCGAGAGTTGGTAGCTTTTTATGAACTTTGCCAAGAATCGCACGGAAAAATTATCTAACCTTTTGCCCTCTATGTCTTTTAAAAAAGAAACACCGATACTTTATTTTAAACCCCGTTCCTCTACTCGTTGGACTAAAAGACAATATTTACTTTTGCCAGCTTGGTGTTACCGAGTAGTTGCACCGCGAGTTCACGAACGTCATGTCAATATTTTAGAAAAAGCCGTTTTAGGAATGTGCCGTATAGGAAATTTCCCTGCCGTAGAGATTAGTGAAAAACTGGAGATAGGCAGTGATTTGGCAGCACTAATCATCAAGCAGTTATCACAAAAAAAGTTGCTCGACAATCAAGGCTTGCTAACTCAGCAAGGATTGAATATTTTAGAAAAAGAAACAGAAATATTGGCAACTCAAGACATGGTAGCTGGGTTTATTTTTCAAGATCCTTGGACAGGAGAATTGTTGCCTCGTTTTGTAGAACGTCAAGAATATGCTGAACTGACATTTAATAATGATGGTTTTCCAAACCTCGTATTTGGGACTACAGGAAAGCCTGATTACCGCCGCGCTTATATGCCTTTACCTGTCGAGAATATCATAAAAACTCAACCATCACTACAGAATATTTTACAAGCTGTGAGACAGCATGATAAAGGATTACGCTATCGCAGAGATTTGGAAGAGTCAGATGATGAAGAGACATGGACTTTCGAGCAAGTTCCTAACTTAAAACGTATATCTTTTATTGAAGAAGAGCCTACACCAGTGTGGCTTACTACTTACATTTATCTGCCGGAAAATTCTTTAAGCGCCACAACTTGGAATATTTGCGATCCCTTTGGACTTGGCGATAGTCCTTGGTTACGCCGTAGATTAGAAAGACAAATTAATAACAATTCAACATTCAGAGGTTTCCAAAAACTCATTCAGGAAATGATTGGTAAACAAAGCGAAGAAGGTAAAAATAATAGTGATTTTGCTGAGTTTATCAGATTTGTCCATAATGAATCTGTGATGAAAGTTGAGAAGAAATTAACTCTAGAAATCCGGCGATGGCAAAGCCTATATAACAATTTAGTAGCTATGGAAAGAACTTATATAGAAGCTGACTTATTAGCTGGTTCAACAAACGTAGCGGATAAATTAGATGATGTACTTGTGAAAGCTCAGAAAGCTGTTGAGAGTTTGCTTTTAACCATCCGGGAAGCTTATCCCACAGATAATAGTTGGAAGATACTTTCACCAAGCGATCGCGAATATAATAGAAACCTCCTCAATCAAATAGCCGGTAATCTCGGTTTTATCACCCCGCTTTCCAAATCTTTAGTTGATGTCAAGCAAGGAAAGATAAAATCAGCCGCAGATTATGGTGAAGGTTCTCTACGTTCTCATCTACTCGCGGCTTTGTTAACTACTCGACATGATAGTAAGCATCCACTACAATTGGTAGCTCAAAATGCACCAGAGATGCTAACTCGATTAGACAACCTTGCTGAACTACGTGATAAGAGTAGTCATTTCAGTTACCAACAGTTAACACTTCTAGAGGTTTCACCGCAAATCTCGACAGTTTATGAATTTATTGCCAGAATGTTAGGAATTACCTATCAAGAATAAATAAATATTAGTAAACAT
>JAQYWN010000453.1 GCA_029379265.1 Rhizonema sp. NSF051 | reverse complement strand
AAAGTAAAAAAGGAGTGTTAGTACTAATATCTATACTCTTAGGAGGTCTTGGTTATACATTTTTGAAATCTACATAGTTATAAATAACAGTAATTTCTTTTTTCTTTTCAATACCTGCAAAATATTTTTTTAAGCTTTCTATTGTACATTTTGAAACACAAGACAACCCATCACTATTGTTAATGCACTGGTGAAAAAAAAGTTGATTAAATATCACATTAGGAAAACCAAAATTTTCCGGATACTCATATGCATACAAATCGTGAATAGTGACAACGACTGGGCAATGAAAAAGAGTTCTAATGAATGGTAATGGAAATGAGAGATGGACAAGATCAGCCTGAAGTTGTTTAGCTAGTTTTGGTAAACCAAATAAAAACCAAAGATTTCTAGAAGTTGAGCTATTTTTAATATCTACACTAATTATTTTAACTTTTTTAGAGAATAGTGGAAAAGATGTTTTAAAGTAATCTTGCTGCCATGAGCCTATTACCAATGTGATTTGAGTGATGTCGGTATCTGCAAGACACTGAGCGAGATTGACAGCATGTCTACAAACACCAGTTGGTTTGGCAGGTCTATGTAAAGCAGAAATCAAAATATGCATATTACAGTGTCAAGGGCTTCTTTATTTTTTCTTTTCGATCTACAATTTCTTCAAAAATCTGAGCTAGGCGTTTACCTTTTACTTCCCAGCTATAAACTTCTTTGATTAACTTCTGTCCCGCTTGCCCCATATGTACCCTGATTTCAACATCTTTAGCTAAACTAATCATTGCCTTTGACAAGTCATTGACAGTATGGTCAGGGCAATTGGCTGCGATCTTAATACCGGTTTCCTCTGTTACCTGCACTCCTGGTCCTCCTAAGTTCAGACAGATAACTGGATGACCTGCCGCCATCATCTCAGAACAGACCCATCCTCCAGATTCGTGTAGACTAGGGTGAACAAGTACATGGCACTCTGCTAACTTGCTTAGAGTTTCTTCCCGTGGTAAAGTACCCCAGAAACGTACTCGTTCAATAAGTTTGAGTTGTTTAACGAGAGTTTCTAATCGTTGTCGTTCGGGTCCATCACCAATAATCCAAAACTCTGCTTCTTCAACCTGAGCCAAAGCAAAAGCTTTCAGTGCTAAATGGATACCTTTCCAATGTAAAAGGCGACCAATACTGACGAATCTAATGACGTTGCTTTGAGATGGTGTATATTCTGCCAGACGAGCAATGTCTTCACAAGATAAAGCGACATTAGAAAATATCTGAACATTTTTCACACCCAACTTATGCAGCCGTTGTGCTGTCTCTTCAGTCGTTGCTAATCCCAAGAGGCTACGTTGAGCAGTCAAATGCACAAACGGGTCAAACTCTCCTAAACGACGAGCTAAACTACGTAATGTCTCGTAAATTTTGCCCCGCCAGCTAAAATCTTGCCAAAAAGCTTTTGGTGCTGATTCTCCACCCCCAACTGGTCCCCAAACAAATGGAATTGGCAAGAGTGAGATGAAGCTGGGACTTGAGTACTTACCAAAGGTAGCATGATGGACAAGGTCGAAGCCGATTGTGTGGTGTAGTTGACGAGCTACAAAATAAGCTTGAATTTGCCATAAATAGTAGTGGAGTTGAATTGCTCCTTGTCCCCATCTCCAACCATTCGCCCATATCGGTAAAGTGAAGTAGACAAAATGCAGATTAGTTGCAGGATTTCGAGCTAACTCATCCTCAATCGCCGCACGACTTTCATCTGGGCGAGTCAGTACCCAAACTTGGTGATGTTCTGCGAGCTGCCGAACAATATTCCAACCAATTCCTCTTTCCGAGCCTTGACCTGGTTCACACGAATAAGCAGATATGAGAATTTTCATGGGAACTCCTAGGTTATAGCAACTTCTGGTAATTGTTTTTTGCTGAGCAATTTTTCATAAATTTCTGCGATTTGTTCTGCTGTTTTCTCCCAGGTAAATGATTTGGCTCTAATCAGTCCTTTGTTCGCTAACTCTTGATAAGCAACAGGATTATTTTGCAAATAACATACTGCATCTGCGATCGCGGAAATGTCAGTTGGGTCAACTAAGACTCCAGCATCTCCTACGACTTCAGGCATGGCTGAAACTTTGGACGTAATGACTGGAAGTCCGCAAGCCATCGCCTCTAAGAGGGTAATGCCAAATCCTTCATGAAGTGACGGTGCTATCAACATATCAGCAGCGTTATAGATTTGAACAAGAGTCGATTTCTCTGGCTTGCCTAAGTAGCTGACATGATTTTCCAGATTATGGGTTTGGATGAAAGCTTTTTGTTCATCTGTGAAGTTTGCACCCACCTTCCATAAATGGATGGGCAAGCCTTGTCGCTGCAAAGTTTCTAATACTTGAAGAATTGTAGAAAGATTTTTCCGTGGATGATTGGAGCCGACATTCAGTAAACAAACTGTTTCAGGTGAAATTCCTGATTTTTGCCGGAAAGACTGTGCTTGTTCTTTAGGTAATGGTTGAAATGCCGCTTCAACAGCATTAGGTATCACAGAAATACGTGCAGGCTCAATATCCAATATTTGGGTCGTATCTTTGGCTGTTGCAGACGAAACAGCGACAATGTGAGCAGCGTACTTCATAGCTTTCACCGCATTTAGCCACAACCAATGACTGAGAAACGGCAGTGTTACTGAGTTTTGTAGATTATCAAGGTAGTAAAAGTTAACGAGATCGTGACAGGTGACGACAACAGGTTTATTTTTCTTTTTTAACCAATGAGTGATGTGCGCCTCGCTAGGGTCGATGATATGAAAGATATCCGCGACTTGCTGCTGCACTTGTTGAGGAAAGCGCCAGAAACGTTCGTAGTATTTCAGAATTCTGAGAAACAGAGAGCGACTTTTTCTATCAACAGGATGTGGTTTGAGATCGACGATCTCCCAGTCAGGTCGAACAGATCGGAGTCCTGAGATGATGCCATCAGTGTAGACATCCATACTAAAGTCAGGCATCAACCGGGCAATTACTACACGCATTGGCAATTTCTCACACTCAAGACGTTATCAAAGCTACATTTAATACAATTCTCTAAGTTACGGTTACAGATTATTCTCCTCTGCTGTTTATTTCTAGCGATTTTAAGTGAAGTATAAGAGACCACTACATAAGTTTTTCCTGTGCGAGCGCGTAATCTCCACTTTTTGAATCCAGTAACTTTTGCCAAAGAATAATCAACCGCTCAGCAATTCGTTCATGCGTATAATGTTGATTGACTCTTGTCATACCGTATCGTCCAGTTTCTTCTTGCCACTCTGGTTGACGAATCATTCGCTCCAGAATGGCGGCTAATGCTTGAGAATCTCCTTCTGGAAAGATCAAATCCGCTCGCCCAATGACGTTAGGAATTTCGCCAGAATTCGAACCTATAACTGGTACACCCATTGCCATTGCTTCAATCAGCACATGACCAAACTGCTCTTTCCAAGTTTCAGTAGTCCGTGAAGGCAAAACTAAGACATCAAATTTGCTGATTTCTTCTGGGGCTTTGTGATGAGTTACCGATCCCCGCCAAATCACTAAATCGGCAACCTGCTGCTTTTGCGCTTCTTGCTTCAGGGCTTCTTCACCCACACCAGAACCACACAGTACAATTCGGCATTTGAGTCCTTGCTGTTGAAGTTCACGGACAGCCGCAAATATAATATCAACGCCCTTCTCAGGTACTAACCTTCCGAGGAAACCAATGTGAAATTCATCTTTTCTTTGTTCAAGCATTGTCCCAGATTGTGAAGCAAACAACTGAGTGTCTACTCCCATCTGGGGCATGACTTCCACTAACCCAGTATAGCCCCATTGACGGAGCAAATTTGCTCCGTCACGATTGCCGGCAATAATCAACTTTGCTGTACTCATGACAAATTGACCAATCCAACTGCGTAAGATAGGTATTGGTCGGTCTATGTTCTCCCAACCGAAGATGACTATGGGTTTGCCAGTGAGTCGGCTCCAAATTGCTAGTTCTAGGGCACAAAGGGAAAAGACTTCTTCCTCAACCTGCACCACGTCAGGTTGGAAATCGTTCAAAACCTCCCAGATTTTCCAGGGGGCGTAGATATGAGCACCTACGCGACCGGGAAACAGCACAGGTGCTGAATAAATTTTGATTTTGGGGTAAGGTTTCTCCACCTCAAGTCGGCGATTCCACTCGCGTGCTTTCCAGTTACTAGGAGCTAGCAAACCAACTTCAGCGTTGCCAGTTTCAGCGATCGCCTGAAGCTTTCCTTGATTCACACCGACGACATAGGCGTGGCTGACAAATAGTATGCGTAGGGATGAACTGGTCATAGCTTCTCTGTTGTTGATTATTAAGGTGCTGTCTTTATGGGGATCAGGGGTTGACTGTCACGGGGTCTAACTGCTTAGAACTCACTTTACTCGCATGTGCAGATATTTTTTTTCCTTCGACAATCACCGCTTCATCAGTGCGATCGCGCTGTTCAATCACGGATAGATTATCAATTTCACTTTCAAAAGCGTACTTACTAGCAACGTCAAAGCCAATTTCCGACATGATTCGTAATAACGTTGGGGTGTCATACATACACTTGTGAGGAAAGCGAATGAATGGCGCTAGTTTCCGCTTCAACCCACTATCATGAGGAGACTCATAGCTGACATAAAGCTCATCAAGGACTTGGTCAGCAGGGATTTCACCTTGCATGTACTTATTAACGATTGCTGTCAAATTTGGTACAACGATCCGAATGATGCCGTTGGGTTTTAATACCCGATGACATTCTGTTAAGAAATATCGTCCTTCTGTTTTAGATAGATGTTCCAGAGTATGAGAACTATAAACAACATCAACTGAATTATCTTCCCAAGGAAATTTCTTCCTGAGGTCGTGCATGTATATTTTATCCGACCAGTCAAAGTTAATAATTCTGAACTTTTTATTGACTGTAGAAAAAACTGGTAATTTTGCAACCCAAGCACCTAGTGCATAGTCTACATTAACCCAGCCATCAGGGATGTGAGAGCCACAACCAAGATTTAGTTTAAGCATTTGCTAAATCCTTTTACTAAGAGGAGATTGACTATGTGACAATTTTTGCTATTACCCATGTACACGGCTTGCAGTGAGTCTTCCCCCGATAAACCCTCTGACTAATTGCTTGAGATGAGTTGATCCATACACCTGATTAAACATCATCATAAAAAGTGCGTCTGGCAGATACCATTGAAGTAACCATCTATGAGGACGAAACCAGCTATAAGTAGCACTGAACTTTGGGTGAGAAATAAGTTGCTCATGTACCTCTCTGCATTCTTTCTGAGATAAATGCTTAAGGCGAGCTATCAAGTAGCGCTCAAAACAAAATGGTAAGTTGAATTCCTGACTGGCTAATCTCTGTTCAATTTCTGTACCGTAGACATTCTTCAAGAATTTCTTCTGTTCTTGGTACAAAAGTCCACCAGCTAGATGTCCTCGTTCTATAGCATCTACTGTTAAAGCTGTCGCACTAGTGATGTTTGCTCCATGCAAGCGAAACTTACTCAGCACTTCTGGAACAGAGCCAATTTCTGTCACTAATGGGGCAAGAAAACAGATAAGACTATCTGTATGACGTATCATTGCTTCATTCAGGGGGAAAATCAAACGAGCGACTTCACGTCGGATAGTGAGTGCAGAAGCTGGCGGTATATTTTTAAGATATCCTCCATTCTCCAGCACCAAAGGTGCCATCCAACCAGAAGCCAATTCCTTAAGTTTAGGTGTCTGTTTTATAAAGTTGCCATGCCCATCAATTTCAATCACATTATGAATTACAAAGCCACACTTGGGAGCAGA
The DNA here is from genome assembly GCA_029379265.1 of Rhizonema sp. NSF051. Taxonomy (GTDB): domain Bacteria; phylum Cyanobacteriota; class Cyanobacteriia; order Cyanobacteriales; family Nostocaceae; genus Rhizonema. The sequence continues at coordinate 990 of JAQYWN010000453.1, read as the reverse complement.
CTGAAATTTCTCCACAATCCGTTGCAACTTTTCAGGCATCCAAAGATCGTCGGCATCTAATATACATATAATCTGTCCCTTGCTTTCTTGATATGCCGCATTCAAGGCAGTCGCAACCCCGCCATTTTGCTTGCGTATTAGCTTGATTCTGGAATCCTTTTGGATATAAGTTTCGATGACTTCGCAGGAATTGTCTTTAGAGCCATCATCACAAATTATAACTTCAAAATACGGGTATGTTTGGCAAAGAACACTGTCTAAAGTCTCACCAATATATCTCGCATAGTTATAGTTTCCAATCAACACTGAAACCAATGGATTCTCAGGAAGCTGAGGTAGCTTCAGAGGTTGCAGCTTTTCAGTAGGTGATTCTTGCATATAATATTGCTCCTTATCTGAAGCACACGTTTCTACAGAATGAAATCTGAAAAATACTAGGTTTGTTCATTGAGCTTGAGGTACTTTCTCCAAAACTCAACCGAGGTTAAACGGTCAAAAGCATTTCTCCATTCTGAGTTCACAGATGACCATTTAGTAACATTTTTAACAATTACTTGTAACCATTTCATCAGAAGCCCAATACCAGCAACTCTATTCATTTCATGCTGGTAAATGGAGCTATTCCCTTCTCTTGCAAAAATAATTCGTTTTTTTGTAAATGACTTAAACCAAGAGTCAGCATAATCTGAACCTAGCCAATAGTAAGCAGGTTCCTTGCTTAGCAAAAAATTTGGTAGCAGATGACCGTTAAGAGTCAGCAGTCCAATTAATTTCTTAAGAGTTGTCGCACTTGATTTTTCCCGATGTTGGTTGTTGGCAGAAGAATCAAGTTTTAGAGTCTGGCTCTTGTAGCTTTTGCTCAGAGCAACGACCTTACCATGCAGAGACTCTGGGTCAGTAGTTTCAATGAATTCTGGACCTTTCATGTAATCCTCAAAGCCATTAATCAGCATTAATGTTGTATTATAGTCAAATGAAAATATACTATGT
>JAQYWN010000452.1 GCA_029379265.1 Rhizonema sp. NSF051 | reverse complement strand
AGATGGGGATAAGAGACAGATTATAATGTGAGTGTAAAGTAAAACCTTTCAAAGTTGAGATAAGACTTACGCTAATGAATCAGTTTTGTTGCGTATCTTACAATATTTTTAAACGCTTAGTGAATCTAAAAAAACTTCTTGAGCAACACAATATAACATATTACACAGCATTTTTTTGACCGCTATATATATATCCGGAAAAACATCAAGTTGTCAAACTTTTTTATAGTTTTCCTACTTTTCCTACTTTTAGTAAGAGAAAACATACATTAAAAACACAGCAATACTGATATGTACCTTCAGAAATTGCAGGTTGTAGACATTAGCAATACATGTAGACTAATAACTAAAACATATTAAGCAGATGAGAAGCTAATACAGAACGGCGTAAATAAACCAAGTATTAGACAGCTAACACTTTACTCTTATATGACCCTAATTTAATATGTAATAGGTAATGGACAACCAACAGACTTTCTCAAACAGTATATTTCCATATCCTGCTCTCTAATTAGAAGAAAACAGGATAGGACTGTTCTTCGTTTAGCTAATGTTTCTAGACTAACTGTTTCCTTGTATAGATATGGAAATGCCAAATCTATCTCAGAACTTGGATTACGAACTAATTGCTGGCAAGGATTGAGCTACCGGGTTCTTTGTCTCCTTACTCGACAAACAATTGACTGATAGCAGTGGAACTTCTTGTCGGCAAGATTGACAAAACCAATAGACTTCGCCCTGACGAACATGGCGTAGGAGTGAATCACCGCAGCAAGGGCAGTTGTTAGCTTTTATACTCATACTAAAGTCCTCCTTCAAAAACGTTATTAATCAATACCTGCTAAAAAGTTGGTCATTTAAAATTGGATTTTGGCAGCATGAATGAGTCCATCTGAAGCAATGCAGTCTTTGATAATTTGTTCGTAAATTACTTCATACCCATTGACCATTTGGGTAATTGGCTAAGTTCCAGCATTTCATAGATCGCATACTCTTTGACATTGGAGTTTAAGCAGAATGTACGAGGATGAACAGCTTCTAACTTAGCCAAAGTGTACGAATAGCTAGAAGCAAATAAAGCTACGTCATGATCTCTACGTACCAGTTCGTCTGTCAAACGACTCGCTACCAGTTCAATTCCTCCTTATCTAAAAGGTGGGACTCGTTCCTATAAGGGAGCTACTTGAGCGATTTTCATTTCTTTGTTTTGGTTTAGCAATTGACACAGTCCGAAAGACCGGACTGACATCTTTAAGTAAAGTAAAGCATTTGTACTTACTTACTTATTGTTTACATTAACTCAACTGACTTATAAAAGTCCAACTGTCGGTTAGCCTCACCATGTCTTGGTCTTGCATTGGACCTCTAATCCGGGTCAGAACAAAAGAAGCGCACATAGCCGGAAGCAGTAGCAATAGCAATATAGAAACTACATCTCTAACTTATAGTTGGTTGCAAGATCGTTTCATCTACCTTGGGGATCATAGAAAAGACCAAAAGTAGGTAGTGAAAAGAATGTGGTAGTTCGGATCCCGAAGAGTAGAAAATAGACATATAGCAACTTTTTTAAGATAAAAAATAAAAAAACACTCAAACAGAACATTTGCTTTTTGTAAATAAGGACACATGAAGCGCTCATTTCACCAATCGACTAATCCTAAATCAAAAGCCCGGTTTCTTAAGAAATCGGGCTTCTTAGGATGCTCGATTCTCACAAATAAAATAGGATTGCTATATGAACTACTGATAATTTATTGATGAAAATTGCTACTTGGAATGTCAACTCGATTCGGACTCGGCTTCATCACGTTGTCGATTGGTTGACACAAGAACCCGTGGATGTCCTATGTTTGCAAGAAACCAAAGTTATAGACGCTCTCTTTCCGCGATCGCCTTTTGAACAATTGGGCTATCAACTGTATTTGTCGGGACAAAAAGCTTACAATGGGGTTGCCCTTCTCAGCCGTCAACCTTTGGAGGATGTAAGTACTGGTTTCACGACAGTTTTGGTAAACTTAGAGTCCGATTGGGATGACCAAAAGCGGGTGATTACAGGAGTGATTAATGGGATTAGGATTGTAAATCTTTATGTGCCTAATGGTGCCGCAGTCGGGGGCGATAAATACGAATACAAGCTGCGTTGGTTAACAGTATTACAGGAGTATTTGCGATCGCATCTTTTGTCGTCGTCAGCTATTTGTATGTGTGGTGATTTCAATATCGCTTTGGAGAATACGGATATTCATGATAGCGTTAATACCAACAATCACATTATGGCATCTGAGCCAGAGCGACAAGCTCTACGGAACATTCTGGCACTAGGATTTAATGATGCCTTTCGCAAATTCACGAATGAAGGCGGACACTACAGCTGGTGGGACTATCGCGCCGCATCATTTCAGCGCAATTTGGGTTGGCGGATTGACCATCATTATCTCACAGGCAACTTGTATGAGCGTACTAAAAGCTGCATCATTGATGTAGCTCCTAGAAAATTACCTCAACCCAGCGACCATACACCAGTTATTGTCGAATTTTAAATTTTATATTGAGGAATGGGGTAATGGGGCATGGAAAACTAGGTTATGAGTTGTAATACCATTCCCCTTTCCCAATTAACAATTAGCAGTTAGCATTAATCCAAAATCCTTATGTTTTTAGTGACAGGAGCAACTGGAGGAATCGGCCGTAGAGTCGTGCGACTCATGCGTGAAAGGGAGTTGCAGGTGCGTGCATTTGTCCGTCTCACTTCGCGATACAGCGAGTTAGAACACCGAGGATGTGACATCTTCATCGGTGATTTGCGTCAAGAAAAAGATATCCAGAAAGCTTGTCAGGGTGTTCAGTATATTATTAGCACTCATGGTTCTGATGGCGATGCCTTTTCTCTGGACTACCGAGCTAATATAGAACTCATTGACTCGGCAATTACGGAGGGAGTAAAGCACTTCGTGTTTATTTCTGTGTTGGGAGCAGATCGGGGTTATGAAGATGCTCCCGTCTTCAAAGCAAAACGAGCGGTGGAGCGCTACCTGGAAGCTAGTGGTTTAAACTACACTATTTTACGCCCAGCTGGATTAGCATCGAACTTAGTGCCGTTAGCAGAACAGTCTCGGGAAACAGGGTTTTATTTACTTATCGGTGATCCCAAAAATCGTACCTCTATTGTAAGTACAGATGATTTAGCAAGAATAGTCGTGGATTCTATAACAGTTGAAGCTGCTCGCAATCAGATTTTCTCAGTCGGTGGACCGGAAATTTTATTGCGAGAGGATATTCCCAAAATTTTTAGTGGCATCTTTAACAAAGAACTAGTAGTGATGAATCCACCACTACTTGCAGTAGACGGTTTGCGGGGTGTATTAAGTTTGTTTAATCCACAAGGGCAAAAAGCTTTGGGAACCTTCCGTACATTACTGGCAAATGAATTTTTCTGTACAAAAGAAGAGATTGCTAACTTAGAAGGAATTTTCCATCTCAAGTTAGAGAAGCTGGAGAATTTTTTACGCCGTTATCTAGCGGTTTAAATACTGAAGAGTCAGAAGTTAGGAGTTTTACTTTGACAATTAACCACCAACCAAAAATATATGAAATCTTATCTAACTGCAAATCCTACTCAAGCACGTCAGACAAAACAGCGATTCGCCAAACCAGACGAAAAACTTTCGTATGAATTGGGTAAGGCAGTACAGGAGTTACCCCCACTGTATACCAGAATGTTAGCGGGGACTATAAGTGCAGTGGTGTTTGGGACGATCGCCTGGGCAAACTTTTCACTTATTGATGAAGTGGCAACAGCACAAGGGGAGTTAGTTGCCTCCAGACAGGTGCGACCTGTGACATCATTAGGTGGCGGAACAATTGTTGCTATCAATGTTAAAGAAGGCGATCACGTTGCCAAAGATCAAGTCCTGATTCAACGCGATCCTGAATTGCAAAAAGTCGATGTTTCCCGCCTTAGTAAGTCAGCTGAGTTGATTCGGGAAGATTTGGGGCGTTTAAATGCAGAACACATGGGAAATACAACAACCGGTACCCAACTGCAAGATGAACTGTTAAACTCTCGTCTGGCTGACTACAAAGCTCATCAAGCTGCTGCTGAGGCAGAAGCAAATCGCCAGAAAGCGGTTATTCAGCAGGCGAAAGTACGCTTTACCAAGATGCAAGAAAACTTGGTCAACGCCAAAACTAACCTTGTTAACGCCAAAACTAACCTTGTTAACGCTGAAAACATCAGCGTTAAAGTTGAATCCAACTTGGCGCTCGCCCAAAAAAGAGAAAAAAGTATGCATATGCTCGTTACTGCAGGTGCACAACCTCGACTCGATTACCTAGACGCGCAAGAAAGATTGACTCGGGCAAATACGGAAATTACTAAGGCAAAAGATGATGTGACAAATGCCCGAAATAAAGTTACAGAGGCTGAAGATAAAGTCACATCTTTAGAAAAAGATATTGCCGCACAAGTCCAAGAAATTAACCAAGGCGAACAAGCGTATCAAGGAGCTAACAAGCAGGCACAGCGTGTAGAATCGCAGCGCCAAAGTGAAATTTTGACTCAGAGTAACAAGCGTAAAGAAGAACTGACGAACGTTCAAGGTCAGCTCGATCAAGCGAAAAAACATCAAGAACAGGAAACAATTAAGGCTCCAGTTGCCGGAACCATTTATAAAGTCAAGGCGACGAAAGGGCCAGTACAATCCGGTGAAGAGTTACTTTCTATTTTGCCTAGAGGGGAAGAACTCATGTTAGAGGTGAAAGTTCTGAACCGTGATATAGGATTTATTCGTCGGGGAATGAAGACGAAAGTGAAGATGGCAACCTTCCCTTTCCAGGAATTTGGTGTCGTTGATGGTGAAGTTGTGGAAGTCAGTCCAAATGCAGTAGTTGATAAGGACTTAGGCTTAGTCTTTCCTACCAGAGTTAGGCTAAATAAACACTCTATTCAAGTGCGGGGACTTGAAGTTGCATTTACTCCCGGCATGTCCGCTAGTGGGGAAATTGTAACTCGGAAGAAATCAATTTTAACTCTCATCATTGAGCCTGTAACTCGTAGGTTTAGTGAGGCATTTTCTGTGAGATAAGTTAGTAGCAATTAGCTTGAATGCTAATTGCTAAAAGCCATACACCTAAATTATATAGTAAGTTTGGTAGCTCCGAATAATCAGGCTCAATTCATTTAATTTCTTAAGCCTCATTCGGTATTATTATCGTCCAGGGCGATCGCAACTGGAAAGCACTCCGCTCTTCTTGGGCGAAGGCTGCCGTCACACGGTTTTTTCCAGTTGCTAATATTATTGAGAATATTTACGAAGTCTTGTCCACCAACCATTCCTGAGACTCTTCTAGAAATGTTTTCCCATCCTTAAATATGTTATCAACATCAGTATCATCGTTTGCACTTGTCTTGGCGTTTAAAGTTGTTGTGACGTAGCTCAAGTATTGCGACCAAACATCTGAGTTGATAAACGTATCGTTGTTTATTGAAGAGTTAGTGCTGAGGCTAAAGTACTGTAGATTATTGGGAGAAGCCAACTGATTTTGTGGAATACCCGTCCATAATTCTGAGGTAGTTTGAGTTGGTGAGACTGCAAAAGAGTTATTTTGATAGTTTGCGATGTTGGAGCTAGTTGCCGCGATACTCTTTGTTATGTAGTTGGAACTCAAGCTAGATTGTGTTGATTGGGTACTATTTCCTGCCGTGCTTGTGATGATCTGACTCACCTGAGATTCACTCAAGTTGTGGTTGGCACTCAGCATGAGCGCAATTAGGCCGGCAACGTGAGGAGACGCCATTGATGTGCCGCTATAAGAAGCATACTTATTACCTGGAATTGTGGAATAGACGTTGACTCCAGGAGCAGTCACGTAGGGCAAAGACTGAGATCCAGAGCGGTTAGAAAAGTAGGCTAACTTGTTACTTTGATCGACTGCTCCAACAGCAAATCCCACATTCTGGGCATAATGTGCTGGATACTCTGGTGTTGTACCACCATCGTTGCCAGCTGCCATAGAGACAATCACATTTTTGCTACTAGCGTATTTGAGAGCAGACTCTAGAGAGCTATTGGGAGAACTACTACCGAGACTGAGATTAATGACATTCGCTCCATGATTCACTGCATAGTAAATCCCATTAGTTATAGAACTATAGGAGCCTGAACCAGAGTCATCTAGAACTTTGACAGGCATGATCTTGGCATCATAAGCAATCCCAGTGACACCAAAGCCGTTGTTTTCTCCTGCAATAGTGCCGGAAACATGAGTTCCATGACCGTCTTTGTCCATGACATCATTGTTATTGTCCACAAAGTTCCAACCGTGGATATCATTCACATAGGCATTGCCATTATTATCTTTGCCAGTACCCGGATTGGGGTTTGTCCAGATATTATCTTTTAAGTCTGGATGGTTGTAGTCTACTCCAGTATCCAAAACAGCAACAACGACTCCCTTACCTGTATATCCCTGTGCCCAAGCTTCTGGGGCTTTGATCAGATCGGCTCCCCAATTATTGCCCCCGAGATCGGGAACATCAGCAAAGGTATTCTGACCACTTGCTTCAGCCACTGCTGCTGCTGCATTGACTAAACCATAACCTGAAGTAGAGTTATACCCGCTAGCAGTTGTGTAATTGTCTGCGATTGAGGCACTGCTCTTTGTGGCTGAGTTAAAGCTGCTATAACTACTATCCAAGCTGTTGTTAGCATAATTATTATACCAATTTGGTAAGGAGACAGGAGTGATATTTAGCCCATTATTTAAT
>JAQYWN010000044.1 GCA_029379265.1 Rhizonema sp. NSF051 | reverse complement strand
GCAAATTAATTTATAGTTATAAAATTATAAATGGTTAAATAATTTTGCTAGAAGTAAGCAAAAGAAGAGGGAGTAGGGTAAAACTCGAGAATGCCTCTCCACGTCTTCTTCTTCTGTGCATCCTCAAGGACAAGGAACTGATCATGAGTAGCAATCTAGCCGTTAAGCTTCGTTCGGGAACAGAACAATCTCACTCTGCCGCTGAAAATGTAGGATTTGTAAAATGTTTTCTGAAAGGGGTTGTGGATAGAGACTGCTTTGCCAAACTTTTAGGCAACTTGTATTACGTCTACAGCGAACTAGAAGCAGCAATACAGAGTCAACAAAATCATCCCTTGATTCATCCTCTTTACTTCCCCGAACTCAATCGTAAAGCTTCTTTGGAAAAAGACCTAGAGTTTTATTACGGAAAAAACTGGCGATCGCAAGTCACATCTTCAAAAGCTACCCAAACTTACATTGCTCGTATTCGCGAAGTGACTGCTACCGAACCCTTTTTGTTGTTGGGACATGCTTATACTCGATACATGGGCGATCTTTCTGGGGGTCAAATGTTCCAAAAGGTTGCCCAGTCAGCCTTGAAGCTTTCAGACTATGAGGGTACATCTTTTTACAATTTTGAGCAAATTCCCGATAAGAAAGCATTCAAGGACAAGTACCGTCAAGCGTTGAATGCATTACCTATCGATGATGTAACAGTAGAGAAGATTGTCGCCGAAGCTAATCATGCATTCCGGTTAAATCTGCATGTAGCACAAGAGTTAGAAGGAAACTTAATTGCGGTGATCGGTCAAGTTATGTTTAATACTCTGACTCAATCTCAAAATGGTAGTACTGAAGCTGCTTCGGCTAAGTAGTTCAGTATATTTTGATTTTGTCTGATACGGAGATCATGAAACGAACCTAATGTAAAAGTCAGCGAATGCTGCAACGGATAATGTAGCAAGTTTTTTTTGTGTATTCTTTAATACTATACAAAATCTGTGACATTTGTTACTTTGTACGTTGCCATCTTTGATACATTTATTGGAAAGAACTCAATGGTTTTTCAATTACCTGGTGTTAGATTCGATTTGGACATGATCGTCAAGTACAACACTCCGACACCCAGATACACCAGCTACCCACCAGCTACTGAGTTGACGGAAGCGTTTTCGGAAACAGATTTCCACAATGCGATCGCTGCCTCAAACCAAAGGAAATCCCCACTTTCTTTGTATTTCCACATACCTTTTTGTCAAAGTGCCTGCTACTTTTGCGGTTGTAATGTGGTGATTTCCAACAACAAGAGTGTCGCCCAACCTTACCTGGAGTATTTGGTTCGAGAGATTAAGACAACAGCATCTTTAATAGATCGCGATCGCGGAGTGGATCAGATTCACTGGGGTGGTGGAACACCGAACTACTTGAGTTTTGAACAAGTGGAACTGTTGTGGAAAAATATAACCAGACACTTCACCATCAATCCCAATGCAGAAATCTCTATTGAGATTAATCCCCGCTACATCGATAAAAAATACATTTTCTTTCTCAGGGAGATAGGGTTCAACCGGATTAGTTTTGGCATTCAGGATTTTAATCGCCAAGTTCAAGTTGCGGTGAATCGTGTTCAACCAGATGAAATGCTGATTGATGTCATGAGTTGGATTAAACAAGCTCAATTTGAGAGTGTGAATGTAGACTTAATTTACGGTCTACCTTACCAAACTGTCCACACATTTAGGGAAACGATCGCCAAAACAATTGAATTAGATCCTGACAGAATTGCTGTCTTTAACTTTGCCTATGTACCTTGGGTCAAGGCAGTGCAAAAAAATATACCTGAGGAGGCTCTGCCACTCCCGCAGGAAAAGTTAGAGATTTTGAAGATGACGATTGAGGAACTAACTCGGAACCAATATCTATTTATTGGGATGGATCATTTTGCCAAGCCTCATGACGAACTAGCGATCGCTCAACGCAGCAGTAACTTAAAGCGTAACTTCCAAGGCTACACAACCCAGCCACAAACAGAACTGTTTGGTTTTGGTGCCACATCTATCAGTATGCTCGAAGATGCCTATACGCAAAACCACAAGCAATTAAGGGATTATTATCGAGCGATCGACGAGGGTGTTTTACCTATCGCTAAAGGCATTCAACTGACTCAAGATGATATCATCAGACGAGATGCGATCATGCGTCTCATGTCTCACCCCGTGTTGCACAAGCAAGACATTGAAGATAAGTATCACATTAGTTTTGATAACTATTTCTTCCAAGAACTAGAACAGTTGAAGCTTCTAGAAAAAGATCGATTAGTCCAGTTATCAACCAACCACATCAGCATCACAGAAATTGGTAGATTACTGGTGAGAAATATTGCTGTTGTCTTTGATGCATACGCAAGCAAGGGAGCGCAGAAATTCTCCCGCGCTATTTAATCTAGTATCAAGTCCGGATAATTACTTGTAAATGAAAGAAAGGCTCGTAGTTGCGCTTCATATCATGTCCGGTAGCGTAACCTTAATATCGTCTGAACCCCACCCCGCCAAAGCATAGCTTTGGCGGGGTGGGGTTCAGTGTTTACGAAAATTATGGTTAATTAACGGGACATGATATCAGCACTCTCATAGAAATGCTGCGCTGAAGCGCTACAAATTTTATTATAAGTTTTAAGCCGGACAAAATTTAATTTGCAGTTGCACAGCTATGAGTCTTGAAAAAATTCAACGACTAAAGCAATTTTATCAACTTGAGATAAACCTGGTAATGATAGCATTGTTTAAAAAACAATTTAAGTCGTAAAGATTAGTTTTTTTTAATGAACCGTCAAGGCAAGGCAGTAAGTTGATCAACTAGTCCTACAGGCGGATTTACAAACCTAGGCAAGGAGTGATAAGTTTCCCTACAGTTTTCACCTCACATGCTAACAGAAGAGTAGACTACCGATTTAGCACTGCTATACATAAAACCCTTAAAAGCTATCTATTACGCTTTGCTTATATAAATTATATTAATCTTACAAAAGATAAGAAATTGTGTTTTGCTCATCAGCAACGTCTAAGATCTAATAAATCAAGACTTTTAAAAAGTTTTTGCGGATTTTTGCACAATTAGCTGTTATTCTAACGTATCAAGGGTGTGAGAGCTTATGAATTATTTGTACCATAGACGATACAGTTTGTTGGTGAATGTGAGTATTTGTATATTTATTTTTCTTTGGTAATTGTTCAGTGAGAGAATAAGTAAAGTTCCCTCGAAAGATGGATGAAAATCGGGAACGCTGTTTGTATAAGAAACGTCACTCTTGCCTGTTTAGGCTGAAAATCAAGGAATAAGGGGAAAACGAAAGTGAAATACTTAATTTCGCTTTGCCCCTAAATATTTTATTTCATGCTAATCACAGCAAAACACCACAATATATAGGTTTTGTTTAAATTATGCTAGACATAGTAACTCAGCAACTCATTGACTCGACTGGCTGGAACGTTATTGAAACGGAGTTTGACCCCAATAAACTACGTCATAAAGAAACTGTCTTTACTCTCGGTAACGGTTATTTAGGAACGCGAGGCGCGTTTGAGGAAGGGTATCCGGGTGATGGCGCGGCAACCCTCATTCACGGGCTTTATGACGATGTGCCGGTGGTTACCACTGAGCTTGTCAATTGTCCTAACTGGTTGACACTCATCGTGAAAGTTGCAGGAGAAAGCTTTCGGTTTGATAGTGGCGAGATTCTCAACTATGAACGTCGTCTTGATTTGCGTCTAGGTTTAGTCAGTCGTGATGTCCGGTGGCGTTCTCCGAAAGGTCACACACTGGAGTTCCATTTTCAGCGCTTTACAAGTATAGCAGATCAACATGTTTTAGCAATTCGCTGTCAAATCACTTCAATAGACTTTGAAGGTGAAGTTTCCGTAGAAGTTGGGTTGAACGCCGAACAAGATACCGAAGGTGTTGAACATTGGAAAACCCTGAAGCATCGTGGTGTAGATAATATCATCTGGCTGCACAGCCAAACGCTCCAAACGGGAATCCAGCTTGGAATGGCAGCTAAGCTGGTGGTAGAAGATGCTGTACCTGTGTGCATACACCAAGCTGACGGTAGCCCAAAACTGCAAACAACCTTTAAAATTGAACCAGGACGAGCAGTGACGATAGAAAAAATTGTCACAGTATTCACTTCACGGGAAACCGCAACTCCAGCTGAACTTGCGCTAATTCGTCTTGTAGCTGCACCCGGATACACAACGCTACTTGCTGCGCACATTTCCGCCTGGGAGCAACTGTGGCTTGAGAGTGATATTCTGATTGAGGGCGATCCCCAAGCACAACTTAGTGTCCGCTACAATATCTTTCAAATGCTTGCAGTCGCACCGCGTCTCGACGATTCTGTAAGTATCCCTCCCAAAATGCTCTCTGGTTTTGCTTATCGGGGACACATCTTCTGGGACACGGAAATTTTTGTCCTGCCGTTTTTGACTCTCAACCAACCAACACTAGCGCGGAATTTGCTCACCTACCGCTACAAAACTTTAGGCGGAGCACGACGCAAAGCGCAAGAAGCAGGGTACTCTGGCGCAATGTTTGCTTGGGAAAGTGCTGCCACTGGTGATGAAGTAACTCCTCGGTGGGTACCAGGGCCTGATGGTGAATTAGTTCGGATCTGGTGCGGTGATATCGAAGTGCATATCAACACTGATATCGCATATGCTACTTGGCACTACTGGCATCATACAGGCGATGATGAGTGGATGCGTGATTATGGTGCGGAAATGATCCTGGATACGGCTGTTTTCTGGGAAAGTCGAGTGGAATGGAACGCAGCACGCCAATGTTACGATATCCGTGATGTGATTGGACCAGATGAAAATCATGATCGCATAGATAATAATGCTTTTACTAACAGCATGGTGCAGTGGCACTTGCAGTCAGCTTTGGCACTTTGGAACTGGCTGAAGCAAGCCTATCCTGAAAAGACAGCACAACTGTTGGAACAGCTTGACTTGGTGCAGGAACGGTTAGAACGTTGGGCGTTCATTAGCAATCATCTCTATATTCATCAGGAATCGGGTTTGATTGAACAGTTTGAAGGTTTCTTTGATCTAGAAGATGTCAATTTAGAAGATTACGAACCTCGTACCAAATCGATGCAAGGTTTGTTGGGAATTGAGTCAACAAGCGCAAAGCAGATTCTCAAACAGCCAGATGTGTTGATGCTGCTTTACTTGTTACGCGATGTTTACGACAGGAAAACTCTCCAAACTAACTGGGACTACTACGATTCCCGCACAGACCATACTTATGGTTCCTCTCTAGGTCCGGCAATCAGCGCTATTTTAGCATGTGACTTGAATCAACCAGCAGAAGCGTATACCCATTTCATGCGAGCGGCATTGGTCGATTTGGAAGATGTGCGGCGTAACGCGGCTGAAGGAATTCATGCTGCAAGTGCCGGTGGAGTGTGGCAAGCTGTTGTCTTCGGTTTTGGTGGCGTTCGGATGACTCAATTTGGTCCTGTCGCTTGTCCAAATCTGCCCCCCAACTGGACTCGTTTAAAGTTCCGCTTGAAGTGGCGCAATGAGTCTTATGAATTCGATTTGAATTCTGGCTTAGAAGAGGAAAAGAATGTCCCTGTCTCTTCTTCTGTATCCGTTTCCCCCTCCTCAATATAGATGGTGTGGTGAACTACCCCGCCTTAAGAAGACGGGGGGTTTTTCTGACGATTAACCCCCCGACATTCTTTACATTTTTGCTTCACCTCGTCAAGGAAGAGCCTTACATTAGGCTTGCTTAGAATGGCGGAGGAATTTCCAGCTGCTTACATATTCTCAGTGCTGTAAATTCAGGAAGTTCTCTATGACGAGGTACAGAGGTTCGATGATTATTTACTGGGTTCTCCCATATAGAGTGTTCTCCTCCCTCACGCACCAATATACAATCATGCTGGCTCAAATGGCGAATCAAATCACGGCGCTTCATGATGCAGCTAAATCTGGGACAATCCTTACACGGGAAGCTGCTGTAAGAATAAGATGAATCGGTTCTTCTAGATCAGCTTCAGGGTCAGTTAATAACGAGTCAGGTTTGGGTATGGGCTCGCCATTCATTAAGTTTGTCTGGACCATGTCAACAAGTGCATTTGCCAATGAACATCGAGCTTTTTCCAGATTTTCTGCAAATGTAATTGTTCCAGGGAAGTCTAATACTTCCCCATGCACGCCCTCGTTGAGGAACTTATACATCGCTTTATATGTTAGCATTCTCTTTGATATTTTGATATACAGAATTTGCTACTTAGCCTAACTTTACTATTATGATGCTTTCAAGGGTCTAACGCAAAGCTTCATCGGTGGTGAATAAGCTGTTCACTAAATCGTGGCTAAGTCGGTGCTGATAATTGGGGATGTATTGCTTTTTGGCAATTGGTGGAGAGATCGCACTCTTGGCATTGTGCTGTTGCCAGAGAGCCAAATCGTAAAGCGATCGCACTCTCTTAACTGAAAAATCTGTTGTTATCCTAATCCCTCTTAATGATTTCGGTGGACCTGAGGTGCTACCTGACCGTAATTGAGTACCGCCACTAATGATACCCCACCGATAATGTTCCCTAGAACGGTAGGAATCATAAATCCACCGAAATAATCTCCCCAAGACTTTGCTTGAGTTGTCACAAGATAAAACGCATTAGCTGAACCTGCAACAATATGCGAAAGTCCTGCCAGACCGACCAGGTAGGTGAGAATAATAATAATACTTAACCGGGAAGTGTCGGCACCAGGCATCAGCCACGCGACTAACGCAATCAGCCATCCTGCGAAGATACCTCGCAATAGAGTTGTCCAGAATCCACTCTCCATCTCCAACAGACCTAACTCAGTGAAAGCCTGTCGAACTTCAGGAGTAAAAATCTCCGTATGACCGACAACAAAAGCGAATATGAATGTTCCAGTGAGGTTGGTTGCTAAAACGATCGCCCATAAACGCAGCACACGCCGGAAAGTCCTGGCATTTCTTCGTTGCAATAAAGGCAGAATAACTGTTAAGGTATTTTCGGTGAATAGTTGCTGGCGTCCTAACACCACAATCAGGAAACCGATAGGATATCCCAGACTGGAAAGGAGAGGACGCCAAGGTTCGCTATTGTAACTTAGAGTAAATCAGACCTTGACCGACCATTGAGAAACCCATAGATAGACCGGCTGCCAATCCAGACCAAGCCAAAGCAAAAACCGGACGGCGCAATTCATTTTCACCTTCTAGGCGAATCACCTCGTGAATGACAACAGCCTTAGCCCGACCGCCTTCATTGATCTCCTTCTGTTCAAGATTACTCAGTCCGAGTTCCTGTGATCGCGATTCGGATAGTTCTCCCTCTGACTGCTGTTCCCTACTTCGTCTCATAATTTAACCTAATATGTGATTCGCGGTCTACCACAGCAACTATGATGATTCCGTAGTCAGAACTTTAGGGAGTTCCCAAGCACTCTTCGTGCCGAGTGCAAAATAGTTAATGTGACAGACTACTAAACATTAGATATTCAGCTCTGTTAATTCATCCGTCGGTAGGTTTATGCGGCATCATTCACCGTATACAGTGACAACTGTTGCTAAAAATACTATTTGGATTAAAGAATATATGCCGCAATACTTTGGAAAACTGCAGACAACCGATCAACCTTGGACGAAAATTGATTCAGTACAAGCTTTTCATTCAGGTGAACGCACAATCGACTTTGATTGTGGTGCCTCACGTCTTACCATCAGTGTCCTCGCAGCAAACTTAATTCGTGTGCGGATGTCTCCCACAGGAGAATTTCAACCCCGTCGTTCTTGGGCAGTGACATTGGATGATAGTGAATGGGAGAAAGTCCCAATTGAAGTTTGGGAAACTGACACAACAGTAGAAATTGCCACCGAGTCTGTGCGAGTGTGCGTTGATCGGCAAAAGTCCAGTATAACTTGCTTCGACAAGACAGGTCGTCCCTTTGCCCAAGATGCAGACATGGGGATGGGTTGGCGGATGGGTGCAGTGGCGGCGTGGAAACAAATAGAAGTTGACGAACATTTCTACGGTTTTGGCGAACGTACAGGGTTTCTTGACAAACTCAGCGAAGTCAAAACGAACTGGACAACGGATTCTTTAGATTTCGGCTCCCTGACTGATGAAATGTACCAAGCAATCCCGTTTTTTATGGCATTGCGTCCCGAAGTGGCTTACGGTGTTTTATTCAACACAACCTTCTGGAGTCAGTTCGACATAGGTGCAGAACAACCCGGAGTTTTGAGAATGGAAACTCGCGCCTCGGAGTTGGACTACTATGTGGTTTATGGTCCGGAACCCAGTGATATTCTCCGTACTTATACGCAGTTAACTGGGAGAATGCCACTACCACCAAAATGGGCATTAGGTTACCACCAATGTCGCTGGAGTTATGAATCTGAATTGGTCGTGCGCGAATTGGCACAAGAATTCCGATTTCGCCAAATTCCCTGCGATGTCATCCACCTTGACATTGACTACATGCGTGGCTACCGTGTTTTTACCTGGAGTCCGAAACGCTTCCCTAACCCAGCAAAATTGATTGGCGACCTAGCAGACAATGGCTTCAAAACAGTAACCATCGTCGATCCCGGTGTTAAGTACGAACCAGAAGCTGATTATCACGTTTTTGATGAAGGGGTAGAAAAGGACTATTTTGTACGTAAAGCCGATGGACAACTATTCCACGGCTACGTGTGGCCTGATAAAGCTGTTTTTCCTGATTTTTTGCGTTCCTCCGTGCGCCAGTGGTGGGGTGACTTACACAAAAGCCTCACAGATATCGGTGTTGCTGGGATATGGAATGATATGAACGAACCAGCTATCGACGATCGCCGAAGGGGCGATCCAGGTCACAAAATTTGGTTTCCTCTTGATACACCGCAGGGGGGAGAGGGGGAAAACCCTGAAGCTAAAATCGCCGCGACTCATGCAGAAGTTCACAACTTATACGGGTTGACAATGGCGCAATCTTCTGCTGAGGGTTTGCAAAGACTGCGAGCGAATGAACGTTCTTTTGTGCTGACTCGTTCTGGTTTTGCTGGGGTGCAACGGTGGTCTTCGGTGTGGATGGGTGATAATCACTCGTTGTGGGATCATCTGGAAATGTCTCTGCCGATGCTGTGCAACATGGGACTATCTGGTGTGGGGTTTGTGGGTTGCGATATTGGCGGGTTTGCTGGTAATGCGACGGCGGAATTATTTGCTCGTTGGATGCAAGTAGGAATGCTGTACCCTTTGATGCGGGGTCACTCGGCAATGACGACAGCCCGTCACGAACCGTGGGCTTTTGGCGATCGCGTTGAGAAAATCTGTCGGGAATACATCAACCTGCGTTACCAGTTACTGCCATACATTTACACTCTCTTCTGGGAAGCCGCAACTACCGGAGCGCCAATTTTACGACCATTACTCTACCATTTTCCCAACGATTCCAAAACCTACACACTTTACGATCAGGTTTTGCTTGGCCCTTCCCTGATGGCTGCACCAATTTATCGCCCCGGAATTGAACATCGCGTTGTTTACTTACCCGCAGGGACTTGGTATGATTGGTGGACGAATCAAAGTTACACTGGTCCCATCCATATTCTTGCCCATGCACCACTGGAAAGAATGCCGCTTTATGTCCGTGCTGGTGCAATTATACCCATGCAAACTGTGATGCAGTATGTTGATGAACGTCCACTAGACGAACTCAGGCTACGTGTTTTTCCAGGTACTGGTGAATATACACTTTACGAAGACGACGGACATACTTTTGAATCCCAGCAAAAATTTTTTGCTACTACAGAATATAGTGTATTCGCGGATAAAGAACAAATGGTTGTCGAAATTGCTGCGCGTTCCGGAAACTGGACACCATCAACGCGAGAAATTATTGTCGAAGCGATCGGTGTTGGCGAACAACGTTTCCCAGATGATGGCTCTTCACGCACCTTAAAGTATCGTATGATTTCTTAGCACTCCAGCAAACTAAGAATGATGGATGAGGGAGGGGAACTCGGAGTCCTCTCTCTAAGGAACTCGCAACTCCAAGTTCGTAGTCAGAACGTTGAGGATTCTAGCAGTTTTCATTATGACTTCTGATATGATGTCCGTCAAATTACCCAAGCGGAAAAGAACCCCACTACGCCAGTCGCCTACGGGGGGAAACCCGCCTGCAACGCTGGCTCCCTAATCCCTCCCCGCAAGCGGAGCTAAGGTATAGAGTTCAGACGGAATTAAGGTTAATTTACCGGACATGATATGATTCTAAAATCATACTTTCGCCGCTATAGCCAAAATCCCCAAAATCTTAGCTGGATTACTGATAGAGTACTCAGCTAAATCGATTGCGACTGTTTTCCCATACAGCTTTAAAAATACCCAATTGGTTCCGGTTGTCACAGTCCCATAGACAGTTCTCTCATCACCATATTTTTGATTAAATATTTGCGCCGCCACCATTTCTGCTATGCATTGCCCCAATCCGCCATTGATATCTTCTTTCTTAGCTTCAACTACAACTACAACGGGCGATCTGACAATCAGAGCTTCTTTTGATTGTGTGAGTAAAAAATCACAGTAACCATTTAGTCCAAGGCTTGCATCAACGTTAAAATCTATTCCAGAAAACAGATTTATAGGTTGACTTAAGAGCGTTCTTAAATCGGCCAAAAGTGGAAAAATTAACGCTTCCGAACGAATTTTTTCGCTATTGCTTGGTCTTAAAAACGGAAAATAATTTGTGAGAGCTTGTCTTAAGAATGGGCTTGGTTCTAGTTCGCTAACATCTGCAAAAATGTCCATCCTTTCCTCAGTGGTTAAGGAAAATTTTTCGATAACTTCGGAAAAAGAAAATTCACTATAGCTCATTGTGGTTTTTCTTCATGTATTTTGGGAGTACAGTTTTCGTAGTTAGTAGCAATTGGCGTGATGATTATCTCAAAAAATATGCTGATTATGAGGAAATGGAAATCGCTGAATACTGGATTGTTGATTATGCTGCTTTAGGCGGTAGAGAATTTATTGGCGATCCTAAGCAACCTACTATCTTAGTTTGCTCGTTGGATCAAGGTGAGTATCGGGTTAGCAAGTTTCGAGGTGATGACCTTATTGTATTTCGCGTGTTTCCATTAAACCTGACCGCTGAACAGATTTTCAATGCTGCTATTTCTCCAAGGTAAGCGCATCTAAATTAGTCTTGACAAGAAGCTTAGTTTGTGGGTGTAAGAATTGCCTGAGTTTCTCGTATGGTTTGTTTCGCTTCGCTCAAAGCGATGCCACAGGATTGCCCTGACGCTCGTACCCCTTCTCTCTAAGCAAGCTACGCATGATTGCGTCTAGAAAGAGTGAGAAGATCGCAGTCGCCCTAAGAACGGGCTAACCCTCCCTTGGCGCTGCTCACCGCAAAGCGTTTATTTTCTTTGGGCAGCAGCTAGCACCTGTAGGCAATATAGCAACACCACTTTGCTCAAATGGAATTTGACTCAAAAAAATGGAAGGGATTGAGACTGTAGTTGCGACAATTTCATCTGTTTTCAGGATTGGTTAAAATAGCTTTTGGTTGATTAGCATTAAATAGAGAAGCAGACAATAGAATAATCGGTTTGTTTGTTTGGTTTTCTCCATAATGAACCATTCCGGCAGTTTCAACTAAAGAATCTCCCACTGTAAGCTGTGTAGTTTTCGTTTGTTGAAGAATCAATTGTGTGCCATTAGCTTTCGTTACTTTAGCCTCTCCAAGCACAACAGTATAAGTTAAAGTTCCCGCCTCTACTCGTTCAATCTGCATTCCCGGATGAGTATGAGTAGGAAGTTTTGTTCTTGGTGGGATGGTATAGCGTACAAGCTCAAGAATCTGCTTTTGATCTTGAGTCGGATAACCACTCGCTAAAACTTCACGGCTAACAGATTGAGTGTAAGTATTGGGTGAGGAACTTTCTTGGCTGTTAACAACTGCACTGCCAAAAGCCAGGATAACTAAGGGAAGAATCACAGACGCTTTTCTCATCTTAAAAGTTTTTTGTTGGAGTAATTTCATAAATATTAATGTAATAATTCAGTACACAGGAGTGGAGCCCTTGACGCTCTGCCTCCTGTCAGAATTCAGAATTTATAAGGAATATATCATTATTAGTATATTCATTTCATCAAATGTTCTCGGTGTATGTAACTATTCTGACGAATTGATTCAGGCGGATGTATTCTTACATTTTTACTTCCCTTTCTAATGTCTTATATCATGCGATCGCGATTAGGGAGAGAGTTCCAAAAAAATAAATCAGTATTATCACCAAGCAAACGAGAGGCAGCAGCTACATGGGTGATTTAAACACGGGTGATCGCTCCATATATATAATTGCCCGCTACGCTAGGATTGGATAGTTCTGGAACAGCCAGGGGCATAATATCTTTGGTCAGGTACCTGATATTGAGTGGAGGGAAATTGCGAGCATGAGACCAGATACGCTCTTGAAAGTTTTAGCTACCTTCCGGGAAGGTGATAGGTTTCTTGGCAGTATTTATTTTGCTAAATTCAATCTAACAGTCAGTTTGTCTCTTGACGAAGAGAGAAATAACGAAGATTATAACCAGCGATGTATTGAAGCTTTCTTTAATTGGGGAGAAACTTTATTTATAAAGCTGCAAGACACCGCTTTTGAATATTACAAAGATTATGAAGAAATGTGTGGTGGTTTTGACGATCTTGCAATTGATTCACCGTCCGAGATCTGGCAGTATTGTAAGCCAACAAATATTCACTTTACATCAAGCGCTCAAGACTCATCCAGCACTTTTATTGATGTTGAACTTGACTGCGACTGGGAGATAGAACATGGTATGCAATGGTTGGTCAAGAATACCGATGAACTTATGTATGTAGGTCCCTATTTTGGAAATGCAAGTACTGATGAAAAAAATGGTACGGGTAATTATGTTTGACAACTCATTGAAATAGTCTTGAATGACATCATATGAGTCTCACTCTTCGTTTGATGCAGTAGACAAGGTACGAATCTTCACGGGGACTTTACTCTCTCTTAATTTTAGATAGTCTACAAGAGTATAGCAGTCATAAATCATTCGTGAAAAATGAGAACCCCGGTAACTTCTGCTAAACCGGAATTTTAAGACTTTCAATTTTCACAACTCATATAGGATTGCTATATATGAGCAAAAACTACTTTTAATCTAATCCCTTATAAGAAAAGGCACGAAGCCCAAAACCACGGAGGTTATACTGATTTTCTCAAAAAAATTAGCATAATCTCCGTTGCTGTTTTCCCGGAGAGTCTCAATATGCATATTGCTATTACCTCTGAGTTACGCGAACAAGTGGCATCTTTATATAGATAAATGAAGCTTAATGAAAAATTAAAAATTAAAAATGCAAGATGTCAAATTTTTAATTTTTAATTTTTAACTCTTCATCTTCCTAGTTATTAATGTCGCTGTTGATGCCACTGCCATGCATGGGTGAGAATGTCTTTGAGAGAAGAATACTGCGGATGCCAACCGAGAATCTCTCTAGCTTTCTCACCACTACCAATCAGAGCGGGTGGATCTCCAGGGCGGCGATCGCACTCTACAACCTTAATCTGTTTACCCGTGACTATCTCGGCAGTTTCGATGACTTCTTTGACTGAGAAGCCATTACCATTGCCTAAATTAAAGACAGCACTTGCGCCGTCTTTTAAAAGATATTCCAATCCCAAAACATGGGCTTGTGCCAGATCGCTGACATGAATATAATCACGAACACAAGTCCCATCGGGTGTTGGGTAATCAGTGCCGAAGACTGATATAGATTCACGCTTTCCTAAAGCTGCCATTAAAACCAAGGGAATCAAATGGGTTTCAGGGTTGTGATCTTCCCCAAGCATGCCATGTGGATCGGCACCTGCAGCATTAAAGTAACGGAAGCGTACTGAGTTGAAATTATAGGCATCACTGAAGTCAGAGAGAATCCGTTCTACCATTAACTTACTTGCACCATAAGGGTTGATCGGATTTTGCGGATGATCTTCTGGAATTGGTATAATGGTCGGCTCACCGTAAGTTGCACAAGTTGAAGAAAATACAAATTTCTTAACAGACGCTGCTAGCATTGCTTCTAACAGAGTCAGAGTGCCTACTACATTGTTGCGGTAGTATTTTGCAGGATCTGTAACCGATTCACCTACGTAGGCATAGGCAGAAAAGTGCATAACTGCAGCAAAGTCATGGGTTTGAAACAGGCGATCCAACAAAGGGCGATCGCCTGTGTCTCCCACAACAAGTTCTACCTGCAAAACCTTCTCTACCAGATCTTGATGTCCATACACCAGATTGTCAAGTATCACCACATTATAACCTGCTTGCTTGAGAGCTAGAACCGTGTGAGAGCCAATATATCCAGCGCCTCCCGTCACCAAAATGGTAGGTTTTACAGGTAACATAGTTTTTCCTTTTTAGTTGATACTACTTAATTAATTTAAATTACTATAGTCAAATTACTGATCTGGAAAATTACGAATAGTTAGACGCAGTTGAAAGAAATTGCACTAAAATCACAACGTCGGTAGTCTTTATATATCGGGGAGGCACCTCTATCTTGCGGTTGCCTCCATTCAAAGGAGTGGTGTGAGGTATTTGAAGCCAGGTAACAGTTGCGGTTACAATTCTGACGATAAAATAACCCTCCTCCGCCTAAAACCTGGAGACTGACGGCATAATCAAAGATGTGAGAGAGAGTGAATCTATGACATTTGTATTGCTAAGCCGGGTACTTCTGTGGCTCCTTCTTGGAACTATCATATTTTCTTTGTTCCAGAGGTTTTATCCCTCAGGAACTTTTATCGGACGATTGATCTTAGTTATTCTGTTGGTTGTAGTACTTTTATCGTTTGTTAACCCGAATGAACCAGCTGTCGCCTCTTTGTGGAGGGTGATATCGTTTCCACTTAAACCCTTAGGTGCATCAATTTTGCTATTAATTTTTGCAGCCCAAAAGATCAAGGGTGGAGGGATAGACAAGCCAGGAGGATACATGTTAGGTTGGGCGCTAACAATTTTACTTCTCTCAAGTACACCAGCCGTTGCCTACTTACTACTACGATCGCCTTTGGCAATGGTGAATAATACCTCTATTGCTCGTATAGAAACCATGTCATCCGGAACGCTAGTAGCATTAGGGCATACTCCAAATGAGTTATCAGATGTAATGGGAGACAGCATCCTACCTCAGGCACAGATGAGTCCGGCAATAGCACTAAATGGGGAGATGATTCCACCCTACTTATTACAAACTCCTAGAGACATTCCCAGAAGAGGTTTGCGACTAGAAGACTTTGTACCTAATGCTGAAACACTATCGATCACAACGCGAGTGTGGGAAAGTTATCTCAACCAAGCCTACGTTCTGTTACGTGGTGGTAGTCGATAGAAAAAATTAAAAATTAAAAATTAAAAATTCTTTTCTTTTAATTTTTAATTTTTAATTGAATTTCCCATTCCCCAATCACGCTATGGCAAAATCACGACAGTTAGCTAAACTCATTGCATATCTACGTCCTCATTGGCATGAGGCAACGTTAGGCTTCATTGCTTTATTTGTTGTCAATACGGTGAGTACTTACATTCCCTGGTTGATTGGTACTTGTGTTGACGAACTGTCTATAGACTTTAATTTGAGGCAAGTCATACAATCTGTAGCACTACTGGCATTGCTGAGTACGGCAATGTGGCTGATCCGTATGGCTTCCCGTCTCTGGCTGTTTCGTGTAGGGCGGCAGGTAGAATTTGATTTAAAACAACAGATTTTTCAACACTTACTCAAGCTGGAACCAGCTTATTTTGCAACCAATACCTCAGGGGATTTGATCAGTCGGGCAACCAATGATTTGGACAATATCCGAAGGCTGTTGGGTTTCGCCGTGCTAAGTTTAGCAAACACGGTGTTTGCTTATGCTCTGAAGCTGCCGGTGATGTTTATGATTAGCCCGGAACTGACATTAGCAGCGCTGGCGGTTTATCCAGTGATGTTCTTGATTGTGCATCTGTTTAGCGATCGCCTACGCAATCAACAGTTAGCAGTGCAAGAGAATCTTTCAGATATCAGCGCACTTATTCAAGAAGATCTCAGTGGGATGTCCCTGATTAAAATTTACGCCCAAGAAGAAAACGAACGCCGTGCCTTTTCTGAGATCAATCAGCACCTCTTGCAAGCTAACTTGCAACTGTTAAAAACCCGAAATGCTTTGTTTCCTGTGATCTCGGGCTTGGCAAGCGTCAGTGCGTTGATCCTTCTTTGGTTGGGTTCAACGCGGATTGCTCAAAGAACCCTTTCTGTCGGGGATTTTGTGAAACTGCTGCTTTATGTAGAAGCTTTAGTTTTTCCCACAACCCTATTGGGATTCACAATTACCACTTATCAACGAGGTGAAGTCAGTATTGATCGTGTAGAGGCAATTTTTACTGTTCAACCTAAAATTAGTGATGAAACAGATGCAATAGAGCTATCACAAGACCAAGTAAAAGGAGGAATTAGCGCGAAAAATCTCAGTTATACTTACCCTGGTGCTACTACAAAGGCGTTACAAAATATTAACTTCAGTATCGCTCCTGGGGAAACGGTGGCAATTGTGGGAGCAATTGGTTCGGGAAAATCAACTTTGGCGAATGCTTTGCCACGGTTGTTGGATATTGACTCGGGGCAGTTGTTTTTAGATGGCTTGGATATTACCAAAATAGCTTTGACAGATTTAAGGAATGCGATCGCCTACGTTCCTCAAGATAGTTTTTTATTCAGTACCACAATTAAAAATAACATCCGCTACGGCGATCCTCTCAGCCAACAAGAACAAGTAGAATCTGCGGCAAAGCTAGCACAAATTGAGCCAGAAATTGTTAATTTTCCGCAGCAATATGATACTATCGTTGGCGAACGTGGTATCACTCTTTCTGGTGGTCAGCGACAACGTACTGCCCTAGCAAGAGCAATGCTGGTGGATGCGCCAGTACTCATTTTGGATGATGCCCTTTCTAGTGTTGATAATCAAACAGCTACAGCAATCTTGCAAAATCTTTCAAGTGGTAAGAAACGCAAAACCGTTGTTTTCATCACCCATCAACTTTCTGCGGCGGCTGTAGCTGACCGAATTTTTGTGATGGATAAGGGTCAAATCGTCCAAACAGGCACGCAGACTGAGCTTTTAGAACAACCTGGTCCTTACAGACTTTTATGGAACCAGCATCGGGTAGAGGAATTACTACGGTAATTTGAATAAATAAAAAATTCGAGTCCTACGAGTGCAACTGTGTTTCTCCCAACACCTCCGTAACAATTAAGAGTATCAAAAAATACATTTATTAGATGAGATCTTAGAGTTCATCCAATACGGTTTAGAATCGGGAATTTATTCGCCCTCGTTCGTCAGTTCTTGAGAAGTGTCCCGTTGAGTTGCAGTTCTTAATTCAATTCTTCAAGCAAGAAAGCTTTCTCAATTAATTGAACTGAGAAAGCTTTCTTGCTTTGAATTATCTAAAGTACAGGTCTTGCAATTCTCATCCTGATAGCTGATAGCTGACTACTTATAATCAAAAAGCACCGACTCGACCCAAAATAATAATGAATGTTCTTACAATTAATAGCACATCATACATTGGATACCATTTTTTCTGATACTGTAGATCTAAGTCGATGACTTTTTCAAAATCTTTCACTTTAGAGCGACCATTGACTTGCCACTCACCAGTTAAACCAGGTTTGACATTTAAACGTTGCCAGTGACGCTGATTGTATTGCATAACTTCATCAGCTGTCGGTGGACGCGTCCCTACTAAACTCATTTCACCAACAAAGACGTTCCAAAACTGTGGTAGTTCATCTAAGCTTGTGCTTCTTAAAAAGCGTCCTACCTTTGTCACTCGGAAGTCATTTTTATTTTTAAAAATAAGTCCGTCCGCTTCATTCTTCACTAAAGATTTTAATTTTTCCGCATCCGCAACCATAGAGCGGAATTTCCGGAGAAAAAATGTCTGCCCTTGAAGCCCATAGCGTTCTTGGGTGAAGAAAATTGGACCTGGACTATCGATTTTGATGGCGATCGCAATGGGCACAAATACGACCGCTAAAATCAACAACCCGATCAAGCTACCAATAATATCTAAAAAACGTTTAAATTTAGAGCTAACCGAGGGGTGCTGGGTAGATTGCAGTTTCCAAGAGTTAAAAGTTGTACTTTCAACAACGGTTGTGTAGGGTATTTGGTACATTGTCAAGCCCTGTATTGAACTGAAAGAAGTATAAGTACGCATCTTTTATCTGACTATAGACTTACCTCCTTTGAAATAAATCGATGTTTACCGTATTTTTACTGAATCTTCATCAGATTTTCGGGGATCGTAACTTTTTATAAATTTAAGAT
>JAQYWN010000451.1 GCA_029379265.1 Rhizonema sp. NSF051 | reverse complement strand
GAGTTAGTATGTAAAGTTCTAATAATTTTCAAATAAATGCAATACATTTGTACGTAGGTTGGGAAAAAAGAACTAAATGTGTAAACACATGTTGATATCTTGTAAAACCTACTTACAACTAACAAATAACTGTTAGACATCAAGAGAAATAATGTTTGGGCGTTCGCCTTCAAGCGTTCTGTGTAGGCGACTGTAGCGAAAGCCCCTAACTTGTGGTTAATTCACCCAAAAACCTCTACCAACAAATTGTCTGATTTCTCATAGCATATTTCTCTAAGGATACGAGTAACCACTAATTTGATTTCCACCTGTATACTGTGGAATTTGATTGGGAGAAGATAAATTATACTGCGGTACTTGGGTTGATTGCTGTAAATTTGGATTCCCGTAAATACCAGTAATCGCTGGTGTGGAAGAGTTGTAAATTGGAGATGGAGAATAATAAGGTGAACCGTAAGTGGGTGAAGTAGGATTAATGGGTGTCAAGAATGTTGTTGCCGTTCCTACATTGGGTAATACCTGAGTGCCATTTAGGTTAGCAGACTTCTGTCTCACTTGATTGACAAAATCTTGGTAACGCGGATCTGCCGCAACTCTATTAAGATCATGTCTGGGATCTAAATTTTGATTTGTGAGTATGGGTTGAGCATAACCAGTTCCATAAATGGCACTCGGCTGCTGATTTGTCACGGGAGTTTGAGTGTAACTTGTCCCACTAGAGTATGGTGATATGTTCGTTATCGACGGTTGAGGGAGGCTTGTGCCAGTAGGGATAGGAGCGATCGCTCCGGAATTGAAACTGCTAGTGGGTTGTGATCGTCCTAGGGAATTTGTTTGAGTTAAAGTTGTATTATTAAAGTCAGACCAATTCTGATTTATTAGTGGATTAACTGGTGTTTGTGAGGAACTAACTTGTGCAACGTTTGAGGTTGAGTTGGTTTGTGTCAATCCAATTCCGGTATTCTGAGGAGTTGGTACTGTCTTTGGCGTTACATACGACGGCACTGTTTGAGCATTATTAAACTGTAGTAAATTTTCTGCCTGTGCTAAGAATGGATTTTCTAACTTAACGATAGGATTGACTGTTTCCGGAGTAGGATTTGACTTAGCATCACTCACAGAAGTTTGACTTTGAATCGCGGAATCATTGGACAAGGCTTGACTTTTATCGACCTGAATATTTTTTCCAGGAGAACTTGCTGTGGATGATATTGTTTGCGTATTATACAATACAGGTAAGTTATCAATATCAGCAGCAATAGTTTTGTCTTCTGCCGAAAGAGAGCTATCAGTAGAATTTTTTGAAGGAACTTCTTTTTGCTCTTGTGTTAAAAAAGTTGGGTGAGTCCAGTATTGTTCAATTGCCAGTCCGAGGATAGATAAAAAAATTGCTGTTCCCCAGAAGCTAGGCCGTGTTAAATTCGATAACCTGGCTTTGAGATAGCGTAATTGAGCGGGGGGGTAGTGGCGAGGGGGCATAACTGTGATTAAATTTACTGGTTTGGAGTAAAGGTTTTATACTACATTTAAAGTCATATTTTGATTTTATGCTAGCTGTTCAATTGCTCTTGGTCATTACCCAATAGGTATGTTCTAGTGACAGCAAGCATATTTTGTCATACGCCCTTTAATAAATTTGAGTACTTTTATAGTTAACGGTGATGCGGCTTGCTACAAACGCCCGACTGGATTTGCTAAGATATAAAAACAACCAGTCGCAAAGCGACTGGTATTGTCTGTACTGCTTAGTAGAAGTCCAATCCTTACGCGACTTTCGTAGGAATATTCTGAGTTCTTTTCAAACTTCATTTGTAATTCTCCGTGCTCTACAGTAAACGTCCGGCTGTACTATTAGTGAGTTTGGCTGTTTTACTCACCTCGTTAACAGCTTGTAATAACAGTCAAACTGCCAAAAACCTTCAACAGGCTTTTGCTGCAGATCCTCGCTTGAAAGATAGCCCTGTTGCCATTGACGACAAAGGATCGCTTACTCAGCAAAGTCCTCCCACCCAGGCGACGGTTCAGTTACCGACTGATTTCCCCAAAGAGATTCCCTTATATTCCAATGCTAACCTGCAACAAATCACACCATCCAGTGGTCCGGACGGCAGTATCTCAACTCGTTGGTTAAGTTCTGATCCGAGTAATTTAATAGCCAGCTTTTACAGTCAGCAGTTTCAGGCAAATAACTGGCAAATTTTGCAACAGCCTACAGATCAACAGGCAGGATCTTTTGAAGCACGACGTAATGATCTACAACTGAAGGTTACCATTCAGCCGAAATCAGTCACTAACGCTGCACCCAATCAACCACAAACAGCTACAGAAGTCGTGATTGATTACACACGCAACACCACTGCAGCAGCACAAACCCCAACTTCTAACGATGTTCCACAGCCAGGCAATACTCAGATTGCTCCAGTGTCACCAACAGAAACAGCACAGCCAACTGCGACTCCCGAACCTCAAAATACAGCCACACCAGAAGCAACACAACCAAGTACAACTCCCGAACCTAGAAACACAATTTCATCATCCATTCAGGAATTTAGCGATCTCAGCAAAGTATCGCCAGAATTACGGCAGTACATACAGGACTTGGCAGCTAATGGTGTTTTATCTGTAGGGTCAAATGCTGCCAAGAATAATAACACCACAACTAACGAGTTTCAACCAGGTAAAATTATTACACGTCGGGAATACGCTCGTTGGCTTGTTGCTGCAAACAATGCAATATTTGCCAACAATCCAGCCAAGCAAATCCGTTTAGCACCCGCAAGTGTTCAATCTGCTTTTAGCGATCTGTCGAAAACAGATCCAGATTTTCCGGCGATTCAAGGATTAGCCGAAGCCGGAATAATTCCCAGTCCTTTATCAGGAGATTCTACAGCAGTTTTGTTTCGTCCTGATGCACCCCTAACGCGGGAACAGTTGATTCTGTGGAAATTACCTCTTGATACCCGCCAAGCATTACCTTCTGCAAACTTAGATACAGTCAAGCAAACCTGGGGTTTTCAAGATGCTGCGAAAATTGACCCTCAAGCTTTACGAACAGTGTTAGCAGATTTTCAGAATGGAGAAAAATCAAATATACGTCGGGTATTTGGTTATACAACCCTTTTTCAACCCAAGAAACCAGTGACACGCGCTGAAGCGGCGACAGCTTTGTGGTACTTTGGCACTCAAGGCGACGGGGTATCGGCTCAAGAAGCATTGAAGTTAAAAAGATAAAACAAAAGAAAGGAGACGCGATGCTATGGAGAAAGAAAACTTCCTCTTAGCCCGTGTCTCCATGTCTTTATCTTCAGATTTCCGGGTTCCCGCGTCTCTGTGTCGTCTTTACTTTCCAGCGAGGATAGGCCCGACAATTTTTAGCACTTCTTCTCTTGTGGCATAACCATCGAATGCTTCATCACTGAACGGAATCGGGTTATCAGATCGATCCTCGTTGTAGAGGACTTCACTAGCATCTCTAATCCACGGTCGCACATCAACATTATATAAAGTCTCTCGCAGATAACGAATGCCTGCAGCATGTCGGGCTTCTACAGTATGAATTTCTAACGCTCCAGCTAACACGGTTTTACCAGCTTCACCTGCAGCCAGCAAGTTCTGCACCTGTCCTTTATAAGCTGCGACTCCAGTGTCTTCTACGTACTGTAATGCCTGTAGAAAATCTTGAGGCTGAGCAAATGGATCGCGATTCAGAATCGCATCGTAGTTGGGATTAGCTGGGATAGTGACTGAATCTGGATTACCTCCCAAAGATGTTAATACTGCCGACAGATCGACAACGTGTTGAGCCTCATCCTGTCCGTAGGAAGTAACTGCGTTTTTAGCACGTATTGGGAGACGGCTTAGTCCGCCGCCGTTTTGAGTTGCAGCAACTGCACGACGATAAAAATCAGCTTCCAGTTTTTCCAAAGTCAAGGCGTATTCAACAACTTCCCGAGGTGAAAGCGTTGCCGACTGAGCAGAAGCTGCTGTTGCGGGCATAATCAGCAGTAAGAGAAGTAGAGGTAGGATCAGTATTCTACCCCAAGGTTTTGCTGTCAAGCCACCAAGTATTTTCGAGAAATAGCCACGGAGGCTGGCAGCTGTTTGCGCTGCTAAACATAAAAGGGTTTTCATCTTCTGTGTAACTCCTGATGTTAGGCGACAAGCGGGCCGTTGATGGGGTTGCGCAATATATTTAGAGAGCTAACAATCGCTATAATCTGCTTGGGTGTGTACAGCTCATCGTAGGGACGTCCCTTAAATGGATTGAGTTGAGGAACTAGATCGGCATCACTGACTGCACGTTCGCTATCTAACTCTGTGGAAGGTCGATTGAGAAGTCCACGTACTCCTGCTGTATGACGCGCTTCCACAGACACGATTGAGCCTGCCGCAAGCAAGTATGTTGGGTTTTTGAGGCTTGTTCCTGCACCATTGTAAGCATGAACACCAGTGTCTTCTAAGGACACAGCTGTCTTTAAGATAGTGCGGCGGTTTTTCAAAACAGCATTTAACCCAGAGGAATTAAAGCGAAGGTCATTGGTATGAAACGTCACATTTGAACCTAGAACCTGGCGGAGAAATGTGACGTGGGTGGCTTCATGGTTACCTATGGCTTGCACATAGTCATATTCTTTTGGGTCGCTAATTTTACCAGATTTGAGAGCAAGGACATAGAAAGCGGATTCCAGTTCTTCTAGTAACAAAGCGAAGTTCAAGATGCCGATGTCATCTGCATTAAATGTTAGAGTTTTGATGCCTTTACCAGGCATTGCATTTATTGCGCCTGGTAGAGTCGTGAAGAATGCTGTGCCAAGACTAAAAAGACCCCATTTTAGCAGTGTGCGTCGCGAGGCGGAAGATAACTTCCTTTTCATGTTGATTTCTCCTAAAAAAGTAAGCGCCTATTTATCTATTTGCTAATGATTAACGATCAATTACCCCTGCCGAAATCAATTAATGACTACGCCTATCTGCACAGCCAAGCTTAGTGGTCACTTGTAACAATATTTACTAGCGTCTCACTGCTAGAGCGCATCTACCAGTCCAAAAAGTGTTCATTTTTTAATCATTTCTTGCTCAATTGCACTGCTATAAAAAAAACATGCAACAACAACTTGTCGCAGCTGGATTTGTACTCTTCTGTTCCATATGGCCTTTGAAGGCTTCAGAGCCAAAATTTGACCAACTTTACGTGTTTGGTGATAGTCTTTCTGATACTGGCAATACGTTCAGTGTCTCAGGAGGGTTAGGCAATCCCACAAAAGCCATTCCCCCCTATCCACCCTACTTTCGAGGACGTTTTTCTAACAATAAAAGTTGGGTGGACTATTTTGGCGATCGCCTCGGATTAACTCCGACTCTCTTCACTGCGATACAAAGTACAACTACTATTCCCAAGCAAGGTATTAATTTTGCCTTTGGTGGTGCTAATTCAGGTATTGGTAACGCAGTCGTTCCTGATGCACATTTACCGGGAGTGCTGGAACAAGTCGGCTTGTTTACCCGAAGATTACAAGCAAATAAGCAAAAAGCAGATCCAAAGGCTCTGTATGCAGTTTGGGGAGGTGCCAATGATTACTTATTTGCGGGCAATACCAATGTTAACCAAATAGTTAAAAATGTATTAGATTCAGTCACTTTACTTACCCAAGCTGGCGCAAAGAATATTTTGGTGTTTAACTTGCCAGATATTGGCAAAAGTCCATTTGCATATCCTAAAGGAATTTCCAGCCAATTAACAAATATCTCAGCGAGGCATAATAGCGCATTAGCATCTGCGTTGAATCAATTTAGCTCATCAAACCCTAGCGTTAATATCATTCGTGTTGATATTAATTCCCTATTCAACCAAGTCATTGCCTCCCCTGGAAATTTTGGTTTCAAAAATACTACGACTTCTTGCGTTACAGGTAACTTTGAAAACATAAAAAGTGTGTGTAATCACCCCAGTGACTTTTTGTTCTTTGATGCTGTTCATCCAACAACAGGTGCTCATCGCTTAGTCGCAGATGCAGCACTATCTGCCATTAAGGATAACTCGGTTCCCAAACCTTCTACCTTATTCCACACAAGTATGGGCAAGTAATAATGCTTATATTTTGAGGATGCGTTATATGCATATCCGATTTTCACATATAATTTTGATGTTCTTGCTGACGATTCTGAGAGGGTTATTTTTGGGAATGTAATGTAATTTAAGCGGCAGTTATGGCAGCATGCGGAAACATTGTCCAAATGGAATATCACAATTATCACCGATGGACTGCGATCTTATACCAATTTCAAAAATGTTTGCAACACATGAACCCGTCGTAAGGGCGAACAGCCCTTCGCCCCTACATGGTATCTGTCGCATTCTTTTTTCTAATTGGTATTATTTTCTTGCAAGTCCTTAATTTACTTTTTATGTTGATTTCTCATAAAAAAGTAAGCACCTATTTATCTACTTATTAGTGGTTAACGATTAATGACCGAAGAAAGGCAGAGGGCAGAGGGCAGAAGGCAGAAGGTAAGAAATTTTTTAAAAGCCCGCAGCCACAGGGTTTCAAGCCCCTGAATTTATTTATGGAATAAAAGAAATATGTATTTCAAGATGCATAGCACAAGAAATACTACGTCCATACTTCAAGCCCCTGACTTTAGTTATGGGGATTTCCTTCTGCCCTCTGCCTTCTGCCTTCTGCCTTGCCGCCCTTGGCGGCTTGACTCCTGCCGAAATCGATAACTGCGCCTATCTTTATAGCCAAGCTTAACAGTAATTTGTAACAATAAATACCATATTTTTATTGCTATCATACATCACAAGTTGTCAAAGTATTTATTTTTACTCATCCATTTCCTCTGTATTCAAATATTTATAC
>JAQYWN010000450.1 GCA_029379265.1 Rhizonema sp. NSF051 | reverse complement strand
AAATATGAGAGTATTTACTGAAATCGGTTAACCAATACCTAGCAAGGTTACCTAGTAGTCTGTTAGAGCAACGAAAGCCTAGTAGAACTTCTCGGCTTAAGAGCCTCTTAATATCTCCTTTGTCAGCCCACACCCAGTCATTTTTGGTATGAGCGAGTATTCCTTAGGCATTACAGATTTACAAATCTTGAACAAATGATCATTAAGTTAAGGAGACAAATATGAAGTCAGATGAAAAATCGCGTTCAATAGGAACACCAGTATCCGAACTCGAAATAGATACAACCCTTGTCTACAATTTGTTGGCGGAGCAGCACCCAGATCTGACGTATCTACCGATTCATTTTGTAGAAGCTGGTTGTGACATGTATGCTGCTAGATACAGGACTGGTTGATCATCCAAGGCACGCAGTCATGGGAGAGAGAATACTACGTCGTGTTTGTGAGGAATAAAGAAAACTCGCTCACAAAGGTGCTACTCCCGAACCGCCAGAAGAACACCGATTAAAAACCGCTCCTGAGCCAAGGACAGTTCGCAGCTTTGGTTTCCCTCCGTAAGAATCTGTCCGTGCCAAGGACGCAAAGAAATAAGATAGGTAATCTTACACCGGGAAGGGAGTAATTTCCGAAAAAAACAAGTACACAATTCCGACCGGGTTGTGTGCCAATATGATGTAGAATGAGTATTAATACAGCAAAGACAGAGTTTGACACGAAAACTATGACTACGACACCCATTGCTACAGCATCAGCCCAGAGTAAGAACTTTGACTTGGAGCAATTAAACGATAAATTTGATAAAGCCCATCCAACACAAATACTGAAGTGGTCTGTCGAGAACATCCCAACTGCACTGATTCAAACCAGCGCCTTTAACGTTGACGACTTAGTAATTACCCATATTCTCTACCACGATCTCAATCATCCAGTTCCTGTGGTATTTCTCAACACACTATACCACTTTCCACAAACCCTAGAATTGGTTGCGAAATCCAAAGAAATTTACAACCTGGATCTTTATACTTACAAAATTCCAGATGTAGACACTCGCGAAGCTTTTGCTGCGAAATACGGCGAAGCTCTTTGGGATACAGATATTGCCCAATTCCACCATTTAACCAAAATCGAACCCTTGCAACGGAGCCTAGCAGAACTCAACACAATTGCTTGGCTGACTGGACGCCGTCGCGATCAAGCTGTGACTCGCACTGAAATGCCTGTATTTGAACTAGATGGCAAAGGACGCTTGAAAATCAACCCTTTAGCAAACTGGACACGCCAAGATAGCTGGGTTTATGTCGCTGAACATGGCGTTATATACAACCCCTTGCACGACCAAGGTTATCCTAGTATTGGCGATGAACCTATCACCACCAAAGTCGCTGAAGGCGAAGACGAACGCGCCGGACGTTGGCGGGGTACTGGAAAAACAGAATGTGGGATTCATATTTAGCCCGTGCTTAGTTGATAGTTTATAGTTGATGGTTGATAGTGGTTAGTAGATAAAGTCACAATACTCAACAAATAACTATCAACTAACAGACATGCTGAAAATCCTCCACCTCTCTGATCTCCATATAGGATGCGGCTTTTCTCACGGAAGAATCAATCCGGAAACAGGGTTTAATACACGATTGGAGGATTTTGTCAAGACTTTATCTAAATGTATTGACCGAGCATTGGCAGATTCTGTGGATATCGTACTATTCGGTGGTGATGCCTTCCCCGATGCCACACCGCCGCCATACGTGCAGGAAGTCTTTGCTGCTCAATTTCGCCGTCTCGTGGATGCCAACATCCCTACAGTGCTGCTTGTTGGCAACCACGATCAACATTCCCAAGGGTTGGGTGGAGCGAGTCTGTGTATTTACCGTACCTTAGGAGTGCCTGGGTTTATCGTCGGTGATAAACTAACGACTCACCGCATTCAAACTCGTAACGGACTGATACAGATTATCACTCTTCCTTGGCTAACTCGTTCCACCCTGATGACTCGCCAAGAAACTGAAGGTTCATCTTTGGCAGAAGTCAACCAACTGTTAATTGAACGCCTAAAAGTTGTTTTAGAAGGGGAAGTTCGCCGCCTCGATCCGGATATCCCAACTGTTCTCTTGGCTCACTTAATGTCTGATAATGCCAGCTTGGGAGCCGAACGCTTTTTGGCAGTGGGTAAAGGCTTTATGATTCCTGTTTCTTTGCTGGTGCGGGACAACTTTGACTATGTAGCTTTAGGACATGTCCACCGCCACCAGAACTTGAATAAATCTAACAAGCCGCCAGTGATTTATCCAGGGAGTATTGAACGGGTGGATTTTAGCGAAGAAAAGGAAGACAAAGGCTATGTCATGATAGAACTGGAACGGGGTCACGTAAAGTGGGAATTTTGTCCTTTACCCGTTCGGACATTCCGCACAATTGAGGTGGATATATCCGGTGCCGAAGATCCACTTTCTGCACTCTTTAAAGCGATCGCCAAGCATAATATTGAAGACGCCGTAGTACGACTCATTTACAAACTCCGTTCGGAGCAGTTGGATTTAATCGATAACGCCTCGATACATCAAGCCTTAAGTGCAGCACACACTTACACTATTCAACCAGAATTAGTCAGCCAGTTGGCTCGACCTCGGCTTCCAGAATTAAGCGCAAGTAGCAGCATCGATCCAATGGAAGCGTTAAAAACTTACTTAACCACCCGCGAAGATCTTAAAGACATAGCGGCATCAATGCTGGAAGCTGCAAACAGGTTATTAGTAGACGATGTAGAAATATGGGAGGAAAAAGCAACTAATGAGCAGGATTCCCTAAATTCTTCATTGGGTCATAGAAATATTCAGCTACCTCTACTGTAAAATTTTAGCTCAGTTGTATAATAATCTGGCAAAATTGCAATGTTGACTGTTCGTGGCTAATGTTTTATTGCCATAGAGCTATATGAAAATAGGTGTCAGGTTGACTGTGTATGTCCTTCTACCCACCGCTCAAGCGATTTTTGCTCGGTAGAACATTACCGACAAGCGCTCATGCTGAAGAAAGATTGAGTATTGCCGCCGCTTTGGCGGTTCTTTCATCAGATGCTCTTTCCTCAGTGGCTTACGCTACAGAAGAAATTTTACTGGTTCTAATACTCGCGGGAAGCTCTCCTCTTGGTTTGTCTGTGCCTATTGCGATCGCGATCATGATCCTGCTGGCAATAGTTGTGCTGTCTTACCGACAAACCATTCGCGCCTATCCTCAAGGCGGTGGCTCCTACATTGTTGCTAGAGAAAATCTGGGAATCTATCCAGGACTAGTGGCAGGGGGTTCTCTGATGATTGACTATATCTTGACAGTCACTGTTAGTGTTTCTGCAGGTACAGCAGCCCTCACCTCATTGGTTCCAGCACTGTTACCATTCACAGTCAGCCTTTGTTTGATTTTTATTTTTCTGTTGACGCTCGCAAATCTTCGGGGTGTAAAGGAATCAGGCAAGATATTCATGATTCCTACTTATACTTTTATTGTGAGTATTTTTGTCTTGATTGCTTTTGGTTTGTTTAAACAAGCGACTGGGCACATTTCAACCAATTATCCCAGCATTCCTGTTAAAGAAGGACTGAGTTTGTTTTTTATTTTGAGAGCTTTTTCGGCTGGATGTACAGCGCTGACAGGAGTGGAAGCAATATCCGATGGAGTTTTAGCTTTTAAAGAACCAGAGTGGAAAAATGCTCGCCTGACATTAATGTATTTGGGAGTGACTCTGGGACTGATGTTTATCGGAATCACCTACCTGTCCCACATTTATCACATCATTCCTATAGAAGGAGAAACCTTAGTTTCTCAGTTGGGTAGGGAGATTTTTGGAAATGGACTGTTTCACGGTTTTCTGCAAGTTGTCACGCTGTTAATCTTACTTTTAGCTGCTAATACCAGCTATGCAGACTTTCCCCGACTTTGTTACTTTTTGGCAAGGGATGGATTTTTGCCCAGACAACTAGCATTGTTGGGCGATCGCTTAGTCTACTCCAACGGGATCATTCTCCTCAGCCTCTGTGCTGCTATTTTGGTGGTGATCTTCAAAGGGCAAGTCAACGCTGTGATTCCCTTATACGCAGTAGGGGTATTTACATCTTTTACCCTGTCACAAGCTGGGATGGTACGCCGATGGTTCAGGGAAAAGTCATCTGGTTGGCTTGCGAGTGCTTTAATGAATGGTTTGGGAGCTATTGCGACAGCAGTCGTTCTCGGTGTGATCATCTCCACAAAGTTCTTGTTAGGAGCTTGGTTGGTAGTGGTAGCAGTTCCAATGCTTGTCGCCCTATTTTTTGCCATTCGTCGTCATTATCAATATGTAGCAGAAAGTATCAGCCTTAAGGGAATGCCGCCTAGAGGTTATCTTCCCAGATCCAAACCAGTAGTAGTGACTCACCCAGCTGTCGTTGTTGTCGGACAACTTAACCGAGGAACGGCAGAAGCTTTGGACTATGCACGCACTATTGCCGATGAAATTGTGGCAGTGCATGTAGATATTGGTAATACAGACAAGGAAAGACTGCAAGAAGAATGGCGACAATTAGAGCAAGATATTCCTTTAGAAATCATCGAATCACCTTATCGCTCTGTAATTGAACCCATCATCAAATTTGTCAGCGAATTTGAAGAGCTTCATCAAGGTGTTTTCACAACAGTCATTATTCCCGCTTTAGTACCACGTAATTGGTGGGAGAGTTTTTTGCACAATCAAACAGTGTTGTTTTTAAAGACAGCTTTACGGGCTAAGAAAAGCCGAGTTGTAACTACTGTTCGGTATTATTTATAACTTAAGAATTTTGAGTATGTAAGTAGTGACATAACTCAAATAAATTTTTAGGTTAATTGCTTGGGAATCTGCCAAAATTGCTATATTCCTTGCTCTGGGGTTAACCACTCATCCTACTGAGCAGGGAGTAAAAACCCTTGCTTAGTGGACTTTGTATGTCCTTATACCCTCGAATAAAGCAGTTTTTATTAGGTCGCACCCTGCCAACAAGTGCTCATAGTGAAGAACGATTGGGCAAAGCAGCAGCATTGGCAGTTCTTTCTTCCGATGCTCTGTCTTCGGTAGCATATGCTACTGAAGAAATTCTCAAAGTTTTAGTGCTAGCAGGTGGTGCTGTTATCGGTGGATCTATCTGGATTGCTTTGGCGATCTCTTTACTGCTACTGATAATTACCCTATCCTACCAACAAACAATCCGCGCCTATCCTAGTGGCGGTGGAGCTTACATCGTTGCTAAAGATAACTTGGGAGTTTATCCAGGTTTAACAGCTGGTGCAGCGCTGATGATTGACTACGTGCTGACGGTAACTGTCAGTATTGCTTCTGGGGTAGATAACCTCACTTCAATTCCAGCTTTGCAACCGTTGCGACATTTCTCAGTAGAACTCTGCTTGCTGTTTATTGTCTTAATCATGCTGGCAAATTTAAGAGGTGTAAAGGAATCAGGCAAAATTTTTATGATTCCTACTTATGCCTTTATTGTCAGCGTTTTTATTATGATTGCTGTGGGTTTCTACAAACAGGCTACCGGACAAATTCACGCGATTCCTCCTGTCATCCCAGCAGCAGAACCACTCGGTCTATTTTTAATTTTGCGGGCATTTTCTCAAGGATGTGCAGCCCTCACAGGGGTAGAAGCAATATCGAATGGCGTTCCAGCTTTTAAACCTCCAGAATGGAAAAATGCCCGTCTCACTATGCTCTACATGGGCTTGATTTTGGGCTTAATGTTTCTCGGCATCACTCACTTAGCCAACGTTTATCAGATTGTTCCCAACGCAAAAGAAACTGTGATTTCTCAGTTGAGTCACAATGTCTTGGGCAATGGTATATTTTACAACTTTGTCCAAATTGCCACGCTGTTGATTTTACTATTAGCAGCTAATACCAGCTATGCGGACTTTCCCAGACTTTCCTCGCTTTTAGCCCGTGATGGATTTTTGCCCCGGCAGTTAGCACTCCTAGGTGAGCGTTTGGTCTACTCCAACGGTATTATTTTGCTCAGCGTGTTTGGTGGTGCTTTGGTCATTCTCTTCAACGGCAGTGTGGACAAGCTGATTTCTCTTTATGCCGTAGGTGTGTTCACTTCCTTTACCCTCTCCCAAGGTGGGATGGTACGCCACTGGTTCAATGAACGTTCACCGGGTTGGCAAGCAAGAGCTATAATGAATGGCTTGGGAAGTATTACCACAGCGATCGTTCTGCTGGTGATCTTACAGACAAAGTTCCTTGCTGGCGCTTGGGTGGTTGCAGTCGCAATTCCTTTGATAGTGAGTTTATTTTTAGCCATTCGCCGTCACTACATACATGTAGCAGAACGTCTCAGTCTTGATACAATGCCGCCTAGAGGTTATCTTCCGAGACCTAAACCAGCAGTAGTGACTCACCCTGCGGTGGTTGTTGTCGGACAACTTAACCGAGGAACGGCAGAAGCTTTGGACTATGCACGCACTATTGCCGATGAAATTGTTGCAGTTCATGTAGATATTGGTAGTACAGACCGAGAAAAACTGCAAGAACAATGGCGAAAACTGGAGTCTGACATTGATTTAGAAATTATCAACTCTCCTTATCGCGCTTTAATTGAACCAACTATCGATTTTATCACTGATTTTGAAGCTCGTCATAGAGGTGTTTTTACAACCGTCATTATTCCTGCTTTTGTACCACGTAATTGGTGGGAGAGTTTTTTGCACAATCAAACAGCTTTGTTCTTAAAGACGGCTTTGCGATCGCAGAAAAGTCGGGTTGTTACCACTGTTAGGTATTACCTGTAACAGTGGAAGAAAAAATTTGATGTGATAGTAAATGGATTGTTTCGCTTTTAAGCAAAACAATCCATTTT